>JAYRZH010000004.1:0-83908 GCA_041916555.1 Chitinophagaceae bacterium
CCTATTACCTAAAACCTAAAACCCAACCCCCCAACCCCCACCCACCCCCCTTGCCCCCTCCCCTCCCCCATATCGCCCACTTTGATCTTGACTCCTTTTTTGTGTCCGTCGAGATCCTCAATAACCCTTCCTTAAAAGGGAAACCTGTATTGGTAGGCGGGTATGAACGTGGAGTGGTGGCTGCCTGTAGCTATGAAGCCCGCAAATTTGGTATCCATTCTGCCATGCCTATGAAAAGGGCTATGCAACTTTGCCCGCAGGCGGTAGTGACCAATGCCAGCCGCTCCGAATACTCAAAATACTCCCGATGGGTAACGGATATCATTGCCGAAAAAGTTCCTTTGTTTGAAAAAGCCTCGATTGATGAATTTTATGTTGACCTGACTGGCATGGAAAAGTTCTTTGGGGCCAGTAAATACGCCCAGGAACTGCGCCAAACCATCATACGCGAAACCGGGTTGCCCATATCAGGAGGTCTTTCTTCGGCCAAATTCATCAGCAAGATCGCTACGAATGAGGCAAAACCCAATGGGTTCCTGGAAGTGCCACATGGTCTGGAAACCGCTTTTCTATGGCCACTGGCCGTGGAAAAGATCAACGGCGTAGGAAAACAAACGGAAATTACTCTGAAATCAATGGGTCTCTTTACAATTGGCGATATCGCCCGCTCCACCCCCGAATTGCTGGAAAAAAAACTCGGCAAATGGGGGGAATCCTTGTGGGAAAAAGCACATGGACGCGGCCACTCGGAGATCAATACCGACTGGGTGCAAAAAAGCATGAGTCATGAAAATACGTTTGACAAAGACAGTACCGATTTGGAATTCCTGCACCAGGAACTGGTGAGGTTAACGGAAAAAACAGCGTATGGCCTTAGAGAAGATGAAAAAATGACCGGCTGTATTACGGTGAAAATCCGGTACTCGGATTTTGAAACCATCTCTAAGCAAGAAACCATCGACTATACCGCGCTTGATGATATACTGATCGCCAGAGTAAAGGAACTGTTTAATAAATCCTGGCAAAAAGGCCGCCCTATCAGGCTGCTTGGCGTGCGTTTTAGCCAGCTTATCCCACTCAATCTCCAAATGAGCCTTTTTGACAACCAGGTGGAAAAGCTCCAGCTATACAAAGCCGTGGATGACATCAAAGACCGGTTTGGAAGCAAGTCGGTGACCAAGGGGACCAATACCCGAAGGCCCAAAGACTAACCCTTATTACCTAAGCGCCAAAAGCTAATAGCTATTAGCTTTTAGTATCTTCGTACCTCTAAAATTTACACCATGTCACAAGTCTGGAAAGAATACCTGGAAAAGAACAAAGACCGTTTTTTGTCCGAAATGATGGAACTGTTGCGTATCCCCTCGGTGAGTGCCAAAGGGGAACACAAGGCCGATATGCTGGCCTGTGCGGAAGCCGTAAGAAAAAGCCTGGTGGATGCCGGCTGTGATAAAGCGATGGTGATGGAAACAGGTGGTCATCCTGCCGTATATGGAGAAAAGATCATTGACCCATCCAAACCCACCGTGTTGGTTTACGGCCACTATGATGTTCAACCTCCCGAGCCCCTGGAACTTTGGCATACCCCGCCATTTGAACCTACCATAAAAGACGGAAAGATATTTGCCCGTGGAAGCGCGGATGATAAGGGTCAGTTCTACATGCATGTAAAAGCACTGGAAATACTCGTAAAGACCAATACCCTTCAAACCAATATCAAATTCCTGATCGAAGGGGAAGAAGAAGTAGGTTCGCCCAACCTGGGGAAATTCGTGGGAGCGCATAAGGACCTGCTCAAAGCCGATGTGATCCTCATCAGCGACAGTTCGATGCTGAGTATGGAAAACCCTTCCCTGGATACCGGAGTGCGCGGATTGAGTTATATAGAAGTGGAAGTGACCGGTGCCAAGCGCGATCTGCACAGTGGTACTTATGGAGGGGCCGTAGCCAACCCCATCACCATCCTGGCCCAGATGATCGCCAGTTGCCATGATGCCAATAACCACATTACCATTCCCGGATTTTACGATGATGTGGTGGTGGCCAGTCCGGAAGAAAGGGCCCTGATCAATAAAGCCCCGTATGACGAAAAAGAATACATGGACGAACTGGGCGTAACAGAACTCTGGGGTGAAAAAGGCTATACCACCTATGAGCGGACCGGTATTCGCCCAACCCTGGAAATAAACGGAATCTGGGGTGGATATACTGGTGAAGGAGCCAAAACCGTATTACCCTCCAAGGCCTTTGCAAAGATCTCTGCCCGACTGGTACCCAACCAATCATCGGATAAGATCACTGAAAAATTATTGCAGTATTTCAAATCCATTGCTCCGGCCAGTGTAGAGGTAAAGGCCCAGCTCCATCATGGTGGCGAACCCTATATGACCCCGATAGACAGCAAGGGATATAAGGCCGCTTCAAAAGCCGTGGAAACCACTTTTGGTAAGGCCCCCATTCCGGTAAGGGGTGGTGGAAGCATTCCCATCTGTTCGATCCTGGAAAAAGAACTGGGCATAAAGATCATCTTTATGGGATTTGGTTTGGATAATGACAATCTCCACAGCCCGAATGAGAAATACAATATTGAAAACTATTATAAGGGCATAGAAACGATCCCCTATTTCCATAAATATTTTTCTGAATAACTTTTTCTTTGCGTCATTGCGTCCTGGCGGTAAATCTTAAACGCCGGGAGGCAATGACGCAAAGGGCGCATGGAGGTGATATGCCGGAAAAGGAAAAACTGAGACTTGATAAATACTTGTGGGCCATACGTCTGTTTAAAACCAGGACGATGGCGGCTACCGCTTGCGACACGGGCAAGGTTAAATACCAGGGAACGGCCACCAAAGCGGCGCGCCCAGTGGCCATTGGTGATGAATATGAAGTAAAGACTGAAAATAAGCGCTGGCGAGTTCAGGTCACCGCCCTGCTCCACAACCGCGTGAAATACGAGGAAGCTATCAAATATTATATTGACATAACCCCTGCGGAAGAAATACAGCGTTTGCAATACCAGGCTGCCACTTTTCACACTGGTAAAAGAAGAAGCAAAATTGGTCGCCCGACCAAGAAAGAGAGACGCGATCTCGATGAATTTCTAGAAGAATGAGTGATGAGGAATATCATCCTCCATCCTTACCTGGCTCATGGTTTTTTCCAATATGCTAACAGTAAATTAGAAAGGAACGATGATTGAAACCATAGTTTGGAAGATTATTCATTCACCTTAAAAAAACTTTTATGGAAAACAAAGCTGTGGAAAAAACCAGAACTTCCTGGCCCACCTTGTTTGACGGGGGTTGGATGGAAAAGTTTTTCAACGCACCATTGGATGAGTTCTTCAACCTGGGCAAAGTGATGAACGTACCCGCTGTGAATGTTTCAGAAACAGAAAGAGAATTTAAACTATGCATTGCGGCGCCCGGATTGGACAAAGGGGATTTTAAAGTTGAGGTAATGGATGACATGCTAACCATTAGCGCGGAAAAAGAGAAAGAGGAGAGGGAAGAAAAGGATGGTCGCTTCAACAGAAGGGAGTACAATTACAGCAGTTGGAGCCGGAGCTTTACCATGCCTGAAGGATGCATGCCAGACAAGATCGATGCAAAGTATGAAAATGGCGAGTTGAAGGTGCTGATCCCAAAATCGGAAGTCAAACTCTCGCGTAAGATCAAAAACATTTCTGTGAACTAGCAGGATGTGCCGGAAGGCAGCCCACACTCCGTAGCTGAAAGGGTGTGGGCTTTTTTATTTTAATACAACAGGTTCTTTAGTTTGTCGAGGTTGGAAACCAGGATCTTGCCATCCTTTACCTCTATGAGTTTTTCACTCTTGAAATCGCTCAGGGTGCGGATCAGTGATTCGGTGGCGGTGCCTACATAGTGGGCGATATCTTCCCTGGATATTTCAATGGGGTGGCTTCCTTCAGCATTGTTGAATTTGGCCTGGATGTCAACCAGGGCTTTGGCCACCCGTTTACGCAGGGAGCTATAGGCCAGGTTCAGGAGGCGTTCTTCCTTTTCCTTCACATTCTGGGTTATGATCCGGATGAATTTGGCGGCGATGTTGATATCCCCGTTGATCATGTTCAGGAAGTCCTCCCTTGGTATCTGCATGATCTCGGCATCTTCCAGGATCACGGCCGTATCGTCATAGTTCTTGTCTTCAATAAGGGCAGAATACCCGATAAAATCACCATCACTAAAAAGGTCGGTGATGTATTCCTTGCCATCTTCATGGATCTTGAAGCATTTCACTTTTCCTTTCAGCAGGCAATACAGGTACCGGGGGCGTTTTCCTTCCTGGTAGAGGTTTTGCTTCTTGCTGTAGAATTCAACATCGTATTGATCGGCCAGGTGCTTCATCAGGCCGGTATCTTTTACATCGCGGATAAACTGGGATACCCCTAGTTGGGTGGGGGCATACCGGTTTTCGAGTATCTCGTTTTTCTTTAACCTTACCTCAATGGCGTTTAGCAGTTCGATATCCTCAAAGGGCTTGGTGATATAATCATCGGCGCCCATCTCCATGCCTTTCCGAAAATCACTTCTTTCGGTTTTAGCGGTCAGGAAGATAAAGGGGATATTCATGGTGTCTTCGTTCTTGCGAAGGAGGTGGAGGACGCCATATCCATCCAGCTCGGGCATCATGATATCGCAGACAATCACGGAAGGTTTTTCCTTCAAGGCGATCTCCACCCCTACTTTCCCATTTTCGGCCGTAAAGGTCTTATACCCGGCCAGGTCCAGTATTTCGGCAGTGTTGTCTCTGATCTCATTGTTGTCATCAATTACCAGAACTGATTTCATCTTGCTTGTTTTGTTTTAAGAGCCTTATGTCTTCAATATGCTCAACTTTCCAATGGCACCTGGATGGTTATTACAGTCCCCTCATCCAATTTGCTTTGCAAATGTACAGTTCCATGCAATAAGTCGGCATACCGTTTTACAATATGTAAACCCAGGCCGGTACCCTGGATATTGAGGGCATTTGACCCCCGGAAGAAGCTGCTAAACAGGTGCAATTGGTCTTCCTCGGGGATCCCGATCCCCCTGTCGATCACATCGAGTGTGATGTAGGGGCCCCTGACCAGGGATTTCACTACAATGGGTTTACCCTCCCCGGAAAACTTGGCCGCATTGCTCGACAGATTTATCAGGATGTTCTTGATCAGTCTTTTATCGGTTCTCACCATCTTTTCACCGGTATGCTCCACCACCACCTGTTGGCCCTTTTTCAGCACAGGCCGGAGTTCTTCAGCAGTTTCGCGGAGCAGTTCTTCCAGGTCAAAGGTGGTATGGCTGACCATGACCTTGTTCTCGTCCAGCCGCCCGAGGGACAAAAAGTCCTCCAGGATCTCATTCAGGTGTTTGACACTGTCTTTGATCCGGTTAATATGTTTATTGCGTTTTTCCTGGTCTTCCGTCTGGGTATATTTAGACAGCAGGGAGGCGGAGGATAGCACACTGCTCAGGGGTGTCCTGAACTCATGTGAGGCCATCGACACAAACCGGCTTTTGATCTCATTGAGTTGTCTTTCCTTGTCCAGCGCGTCGCGAAGTTCATTCTGCGACTGTTCCAGTTTGGTGAGGGCTTCTTTCAGAATCTGGGTTCTTTCTTCCACCTTGATCTCCAGCTCCGTATTCAGTTTCCGGATATCATTGGTGATCCGTTCCAGTTGCTTTTGCTGGCGGATCATGCTTTCCTCGGCCTTTTTGCGAAGGGTGATATCAACGATAAAGGCGATCACAAACATGCTTTCCTTTTGCCGGTAATGACTCAGGCTGACCTCAACCGGGAATTCGGAGCCATCTTTCCGGCGGGCATAAAGGTCTCTGCTCGATCCCATGCTGCGGTTTCCGGGATGGTGGTAGTACTCTTTCCGGTGGGCATAATGCTGCCCCTTGACACTGTCTGGCACCAGCATTTCAATCCGGTTGCCAACCAGTTCCAGGGAGGAATATCCAAAGATGCGTTCAGCGGCGGGGTTGAGCAATACGATCTTTCCGGTACCGTCGGTTAGCACAATCCCTTCCGTGGCATTTTCAAACAGCGAGGTCATGTGCTGTTTTTCCAGTTCCAGTTGAAACTGTTGTTTTTTGAAATGCAGGGCCAGAAGGGTGGTAAAAAGGATGAGTATCAGGGAAAAAGACCGAAGGGTCAGGTTATCAGGGGAAAACAGGTTGGTGTCTTGACGCAGGGTATCGAGGGTAACCAGCAAGGCGGCTACGATACCTGTAAACCAAGTGATCCTCATTCCGGGAATGAAGACGGTGAGGAAGATGACGAGGGGGAGCCCGCTTTCAGCAATCGGGTAATCGGGAAAGAAAAAACCCAGGGGAACGATTGTCACCAGTATGACCACAGCCCAAAACCGGGCCTGACGGCTGCTCAGTTTGATCATGCAGTTAGATACAAATTTGTCTCAGCCGTGAAGATAACTCAATGGGAATCATTCAGCAAAAGTTCCTTTTCCATCTGTATGGCCTTGGGGAAAAGGATATTGTTCTCGAGGTGGAGGTGCTGTACCAGGTCATTGTCAAATTCCCGGAGTTTATAGAATGTGACCCGGTGCATATTGCAGGGTTTTTCGGGCAGGGCATAATCGTTGGTGATCGTCCGAAGGCGTTTTAACTGGCCATTGGTGACATCATGTTCATTTTTCATCATGTCTTCCACTGGTTTGCGCAGGGTGCGCACCAGGAGACCGGCATAGCTTTCCTTGTTTTTATAGGCGTAAGCGATCTGTTTGATATAGGGAAAAATGATCTCCTCTTCCTGCAGCATGTGGGGGATCATGTGCTTTTCCATGCGCTGGATAAGGGGTTGCATTTCGGCGAGTTCGGGAAACTTTTTCTTGTGCCCATCAACGAATTTGTCCACATAATCCCTGATCTCCGGCAACACTTTCTTCAGGTAACGGTGGTGAACATTGACCACATACTCGGCCAGGAAATCAAGCTTCCATTCATCAAAGGGAAGGGCATTGGAAATGTGGATATTGCGGGTAGCCGCCTTTAGTTCCCGCAGCAGGTCTTCCAGGGAAATGCCTCTCATTTTGCAGGTGGCTTCCAGGGTCCATTTTCCACCACAGCAAAAGTCAATATCGTACCGCCGAAATACATCGGCAGTGCGGTAGTCATGCGCTACGACCTCGTTTACGTACGATGCCCCATCGATTTTATAGTCGGCAACAACCATCTGAATTTTAAGAAATAGTATTCCCTGGCAAATTAGAAGGAAGAAATTGCCTGGAGCATGACCAAAATCAGGCGAAACCCTTATTTTCTACAATTTTCCTGTAGCAATCCTATCTAACGTAAGTGCGGTTTCTCCGGAGAAAAGGTCTTTTACAGTGGTATTTGACAACAATTCCACAAATTCCTCGCGGATCTTCACCACGCTCTCATGAAGCGGGCAGGGATGTTCACTATCGCATTTGGTAAAGCGAAGTTCGCAGTGCCCCAGTTGTTCGGGGTCGTCTGTGGTTTTGAATATCTCCAAAAGTGGTTTGTTCAGCGTATCGCCCGTCAATTCGAAGCCGCCATAGGGGCCCTTGGTTGATTTCAGCAATCCGGCCTTCACTAGTTCCTGGAGGATCTTGCCCAGGAAATGCTTGGGAACTGATAATTTTTCGGCGATCTCTTCGACCTGGACCTTCCGGCCCTCATCCTGTAGCATGGATATATATAATATACCCCTTACAGCGTATCCAAATGACTTCGATAAGAACATAAAAAGTGTTTAGTCCAAAAGTATTGTGGTCTTTTTAGGACATTGGTGACCATTATCATCAAGGTGTTTGACTCCTGTCAACATATTGGACATGGGTGTCTGATATTTTTGCAATAAAAACATAAAACTCTTTTTTAACTTTAACAGACAAAATCAACCAGTATGAAAATCAAGACAACATGGATACTCGCTCTTACGACTGGGGCGGGTATTTGGTTCACTTCCTGCGGAAATCAGGGGGTACAAAAATCAGAACCGCCCGTTGATATTGAAAAGGTGGCCGAAAAGCAACCCGAGGTTCACGGCACAGAGCTTAAAGCCGGGGACATTACCCTTTCCAATCCACTCAACGCAGAATGGGTAACCGCCGGCAAAGGCATCTATGAATTGAAATGCCAGGCCTGTCACAAACTCACCACCGATAAACTGGTTGGGCCTGGATGGAAGGATGTGACCAAGCGCCGGGAACCGCTTTGGATCATGAACATGATCACCAATGTGGACATGATGCTGGAAAAAGATCCGGAGGCTCAAAAACTTCTGGAACAATGTCTGGTTCGCATGCCCAATCAGAACATCACCCAGGAAGATGCCCGCAAGGTGCTTGAATTCATGCGGCAAAACGACGGAGAAAAATAAGATTGCTCATTTAAAAATATCCAACCATGATTGCGAATCGCCAAAAATGGCTGCAGGCCTCCCTGCTGCTAACCTGCTTTGCCCTTACTCAGATAGCCTGCAAACCCAAAGGCACTCAGTCTGCCGTTAGCGGAGACGCTGCCGCCAAAGTATATGTGGCCCCAGGCAAATACGATGAATTTTACAATTTTGTTTCGGGTGGTTTCAGCGGACAAATGTCTGTCTATGGCCTGCCTTCCGGCCGGCTTCTGCGGGTGATCCCGGTTTTTTCTGTGGACCCGGAAAAAGGATACGGATACAGTGAGGAAACCAAACCTATGCTCAACACTTCCCATGGTTTTGTGCCATGGGACGATCTTCACCATATTGCCCTCTCGGTAAGCAGCGCCCAACACGATGGCCGTTGGGTATTTGCCAATGCCAATAATACCCCGCGTATTGCCCGGGTGGATCTCAAAACATTCCGCACGGCCGAAATAATTGAAATCCCCAATAGCGCGGGTAACCATTCCTCCCCCTTTATCACCCAAAATTCAGAATATGTAGTAGCAGGTACACGCTTTAGCGTACCCATCGGCGATAATCTGGATGTACCGATCAATACCTATAAAGAAAACTTTAAAGGAACTGTCAGCTTCATCAGTGTGGACCCAAAGGAAGGCAGCATGAACCTGGCCTTCCAGATCCTCACCCCTGGTGTAAACTTTGACCTTGCCAGGGCCGGGAAAGGTGTTTCCGGGGATTGGTTCTTCTTTAGCTGTTATAACTCGGAAAAAGCCAATACCCTGTTGGAGGTAAATGCCTCGCAAAAGGACAAAGACTTTATCATGGCCGTCAATTGGAAGAAGGCGGAGGAATATGCCAAAGCTGGAAAGGGACAAAAACGCGCTGTTAAGTACGCCCACAATGTATATGATGAAAAGTCACACCAGGCTACATCTACCATGCGCAATGAAGTACTGGTGCTTGATCCCAAGGATTGCCCTGATATGGTTTACTTCATGCCTTGTCCCAAATCTCCTCACGGATGCGATACCGACCCTACTGGTGAATATATTGTGGGGAGTGGTAAACTGGCTGCGGTAATACCGGTATTCTCTTTTGCCAAAATTCAGGCTGCCATTGCTGCGAAAAATTTTGACGGAGAATATGATGGCATCCCGGTTCTCAAATACGAAGCTGTTTTGCATGGAGAGGTGCAGAAGCCGGGCCTGGGACCTTTGCACACTGAGTTTGACGGAAATGGTTATGCCTATACCTCCTTCTTTGTTTCTTCCGAGATCGTCAAATGGCGGGTAAAAGATCTACAGGTAGTGGACCGCGTTCCAACCTATTACTCCATTGGTCACCTTAGTGTTCCTGGTGGGCCTACCGGAAAACCCCACGGCAAGTATGTGATCGCTTATAATAAGATCACAAAGGACCGTTACCTGCCTACAGGCCCTGAACTGGCGCAAAGCGCCCAGTTATATGACATCAGTGGAGAAAAGATGAAACTGATACTCGATTTCCCCACCATTGGAGAACCACACTATGCGGAAGCCATACCGGCCTCCCTGATCATGAACAATAGCAAGAAGATATATGCCATTGAAGAGAATACGCATCCTTTTGCTGCCAAAGGGGAAGGACAAGCGAAAGTGGTAAGAAAAGGAAATGAAGTACATGTGTATATGACTTCCATTCGCTCCCATTTCACACCAGATAATATTGAAGGGGTTAAACTGGGAGACATGGTTTATTTCCACGTAACCAACCAGGAACAGGATTGGGATGTACCCCATGGTTTTGCCGTGAAAGGCGCCAACAATGCAGAACTCCTGATCATGCCAGGGGAAACACAAACCCTGGCATGGAAACCGGAAAAAGCCGGTGTATATCCAATGTATTGCACCGATTTCTGTTCGGCCCTTCACCAGGAAATGCAGGGATACATCCGCGTAAGCCCGGCCGGTTCCAATGTGCCACTCAGTTTTAGTACCGGCACCAACCTGCCGGCAGAACCTGGTAAATAACCTATCATGAAAACAAAACTTTCCTTCGCGTCTCGAATCGCCATGGCTTTTGCCTGCGGGGCTTTACTGGGGGTATTCTTTCTCCCGGCCTGGAGGATTGACCTTTTTGCCCCGCAATACCCCGAAGGGTTGACCATGCGTATATGGATAAATGGATTATCGGGGCAGGTGGATATCATCAATGGGCTGAATCACTATATCGGCATGAAACATATTTCTGAAGAAATGTTTCCGGAATTTAGTTACCTGCCCTATGTGGTACTGTTCTATATCCTGATGGCAATGATCATTGTGTTTACCGGAAGTAGGAAATGGTTGCTGGCTTACCTGGGACTGGTGGTCCTGGGTGGCCTGCTGGCCATGTATGATTTCTATCAATGGGGATACAATTATGGCCACGATCTCGATCCAAACGCCGCGATCCGCGTTCCGGGTCTGTCCTATCAGCCGCCCCTGATAGGCCATAAACGCCTGTTGAACTTTGATGCCTATTCTTTTCCCGACTCTGGTGGTTGGATGGTAATAGGTGCATCAATCCTGGCCTTCCTGATCGCTTTTCTGGAATGGATATTCCCACGGCTAAACCGGAAAAAATCACAGCCCACCCTGGTAGTTTGCTTATTGGCAATCACCATGGCCTCCTGTCAGGTAAACCCTCGGCCCATTCAATGGGGTAAGGACAATTGCGACCACTGTCGTATGACCCTGATGGATACAAAGTTTGGCGCGGAGCTGATCACCAAAAAAGGCAAGACCTACGTATTTGATGACCTCTCCTGTTTGCACAGGTTTATCCGGCAAGGAATTGTAAAACCGGAGGAGATCGCCAACCAGGTAGTTGTGGTCTTTGACCAGAAGGATCAATTTGCAGACCTCAATAAGGCCTGGATTCGCTTGGCTGATGATATCAACAGTCCGATGGGAAGTCATACCGCCGGTTATGCCAGCCGTGAAGCAGCAGAAAAACCGGGCACCGGACACGGCATTGAAATATTAACCTGGAAAGAACTCATCACCCGCTGGGAAAAATGAAAAACCTGCTCACCATAATTTTTATGGTTCTGACCCTGAGTCCGCTCAGGGCCAGGACCATTGTGGTGGGCGCCGCCCAACCGGTAAAAACCCTTCGACAGGCCATTATTCTGGCAGCCGACCGTGATACGATAATACTCACCAAGGGCATTTACCGGGAAGGGGCCCTTACCCTCACCAAATCAATCAGCCTGATTGGACAGGAGGATCCCATTCTGGAAGGTGAAAAAAAATTCGAAATACTGCTGATCAGTGGAAAGAACATCCTGGTAAAGGGGATCACTTTCAGGAACTCGGGATATTCAGCCATGAACGATTACGCGTCGATCAAGTTGGTGAATACTGACCATGTAACACTGGTAGGCAACACTATTCTCAGCGCTTACTTTGCTATCCATGTTTCGAATTCCACCCACACAACGATCCGCGGAAACCAGATCAGGGGAATCCCGGTATCGGAGCAGTTGACCGGCAATGGCATCCATCTCTGGAAATCGAGCCAGGCCCTTATTGAGAACAATTCAGTCACTGGCCACCGGGATGGTATCTACTTTGAATTTGTAAGTCAGTCAACCATCCGGTCCAATACCAGTGAAAATAATATCCGGTATGGGCTTCATTTCATGTTCTCCAATGATGATCATTATGAAAAAAACAATTTTCGCGGAAACGGCGCCGGAGTGGCGGTGATGTATTCAAAGAAAGTGACGATGTGGCAAAATGTGTTTCAGCAGAACTGGGGACCTTCCGCCTATGGGTTGTTGCTAAAAGACATCACCGATAGCGAAATAAAGGAGAATGAATTTCTCACCAATACCGTCGGGATACATATGGAAGGCAGCAGCCGTATCAATATCCTGCACAATCTCTTTAAGAACAACGGATGGGCCATTAAGGTACAGGCAAGTTGTGATGGAAACCATTTTCTGCAGAATAATTTCCTGGCCAACAGCTTTGATGTAGGTACCAATGGCACAATGATGCTTAATGAATTCAAAGGAAACTACTGGGATAAATATGAAGGTTATGACCTCAACAGGGACGGGATTGGGGATGTACCGTATCATCCGGTGAGCATGTATTCGATGATCATTGAACAAAATCCCTCGACCCTGTTTCTGTTTAGAAGTTTTCTGTCCTCATTATTGGACCGCTCGGAAAAAGCCATACCGGGGTTAACACCCACCGACCTGGTCGATAATCAACCCATGATGAAAATGCAGTGATATGATTCTGATTGACCACCTTTCCAAAAACTTTCGCCGCCTGCCGGTATTACAGGATATTAGTTGCAACCTGGAAAAGGGCCAGGTTATTTCCCTGCTGGGGCCCAATGGCTCGGGCAAGACCACCCTGATCAAATGCATCCTGGGAATGGTGCAACCGGATGCCGGAACCATACAGGTCAATGGCGAGGCCATCGGAAAAGACCCGGCTTACCGTTCTGTCATTGGGTATATGCCCCAGATTGGCCGGTATCCGGATCACATGCGGGTCAAACAGTTATTTGACATGGTGATTGAACTAAGAAAGGCCAGTAAAGAGTCGCTTGACATTGACCTGCTTAACGAATTAAAAGTGCCGGCCCTGTATGATAAAAAAATGCGCACCCTGAGTGGAGGTATGCGGCAAAAAGTAAGCGCCGCCCTGGCCTTTTTGTTTGACCCCGAATGTTTGATCCTGGATGAACCCACTGCCGGACTGGACCCCATTGCCGCAGAAATTTTCAAGGAAAAAGTGCACCGTGAACGCGACCGGGGAAAACTGGTACTGATCACCTCCCATGTGTTAAGCGACCTGGAAGAACTCACTACCCACGTACTCTACCTCCGGGAAGGCCGTAAAGAATTTCATGAAAGCCTGCCGGTTTTGTTGGAACGTACCGGTGAGCCAAAGCTCAGCCGGGCCATCGCCAGGCTGATGGGCGCCCATCCTTCAATTGAACCAAGATGCTAAAACTAACCCGACATATTCTCACTGATATTATCCGCAGCAAGATCATCCTCGGCTATGCCCTGTTTCTGTTTCTGCTCACCTTTAGTCTGTTTCAAATGGAGGAAAACAACAGTCGGGCCCTGTTGAGTCTGTTAAACATAGTACTGATCGTATTGCCCTTGATCTCGCTGGTGTTCACCACAATCCATTACTACAATTCCTATGAGTTCATTGAACTGATGTTATCACAACCCATGGACCGTACCAGGATCCTGCTGAGCGAATACCTGGGCACTTCCACCGCTTTATTATTGGCCTGGTGCACCGGGGCGGGCATCCCTGTGCTCCTATATTCCGCCAATCCGACTGGCTGGTCATTGCTATTAACCGGTTCAGCGCTCACCCTTATTTTTACCAGTATCGCCTTTCTCACCTCGGTCAAATCAAGAGATAAAGCCCGGGGAATTGGGTTTACCCTGCTCACCTGGTTCTACTTTTCCCTGCTCTATGATGGATTGGTCCTCATACTTCTCTTCAGTATGAGTGATTACCCCATGGAAAAATTTACGCTGGTTTTGGCCGCGTTGAACCCCATCGACCTGGGGCGAATCTTTATCATGCTTCAGATGGATGTCAGCGCCCTGATGGGTTATACCGGGGCTTTATATAAAGACTTCTTTGGTTCGGGCGTGGGGTTGCTGTTCACCGGAACCGTGCTGATGCTGTGGGTGCTGATCCCCCTTGCGCTGGCTATACGCTCATTTAGAAGAAAAGATATGTAACTCTAAATAATTGATCCCCGTGTCCGTTTTACCCGGCTGTAACAAGGCCATTCTGGTGGCTGACACAACTCACTTGATTTGTTGACTTCTGTCATAATGTGGTCACCCTCACGCCTCTACATTTGCTCCAGACAATAAAAACTCTACCCATCGAAAGATGGGCAATCGTTGGTTTTCGTTTCAATTGAAAATCCCCTGGTTCCCCAGGGGATTTTGCTTTTTCCGCTACTTTTGCCCCATGCGTATCGACATCCTGTCTGTATTACCGGAATTATTGGAAAGTCCTCTGAACCACAGCATTTTAAAGCGGGCGCAGGACAAGGGCCTTTTGGAAGTGCATACCCATGCGCTACGCCATTGGGCCGTGAATGAATATGGACAGATCGACGATTACCAGTACGGTGGCGGAGCCGGTATGGTGATGATGTGCGAACCCCTGGCCAAAGCCATTGAATCCCTGAAATCCGAACGGGAATATGATGAAGTGATTTATATGACCCCGGATGGAAAGACACTGGATCAGAAAATCTCCAACTCCCTTTCCTTGAAGGGCAACCTGATCATCATTTGCGGGCATTACAAAGGGATCGATGAACGCATTCGTGAACATTTTGTGACCCTGGAAATTTCCATAGGCGATTATGTATTAAGTGGAGGTGAACTGGCAGCGGCCGTACTGGTAGATACGATCGGACGCTTGATCCCAGGTGTTTTAAATGATGAAACCTCCGCCCTGTTTGATTCCTTCCAGGATAATTTGCTGGCCCCACCGGTGTACACACGTCCGGAAGAATTTCGTGGATGGCGGGTGCCTGATATTTTGCTAAGCGGGAACCATAAGCACATTGAAGATTGGCGACATGAACAATCGCTGAAGCGGACCAGGGAAAGAAGACCCGACCTGTTGGATGAATGAGTAACAGGCCAGGCTTCTACCCATAACCCGTTTGGCTCAGGCCATAACGAGTATCAACAGAAAACTGAGGAGAACGAAAGCAAGGTTAAGCAAAATGGTTTTTTTCATAAGGATCGATTGGTAACCAAATACCCGGAAAACAGTGCCAAACAGACCCGTTTGTCTGGGTATTATTACTTCCCGGCCATCTATTTTTCCTTCGAAAGCTCCCCGCAAAAGAGTTATCTGGTTTCCATGAATTTTAGGGATATTCGTTTCACCTAAACTTGCTGTCATGCCTTCAAACAGACGTAAATTCCTGCGAAACATCACCTTGGGAGGATCGGCCCTGCTAGCCGGAAAATCCGTTCAGGCCGGTATCTCGAATAGTGAAAATCCCCAATCCCCCTCTCCGGAAGAAAATAGGGCCGCTGCCTTTAATATGAGCGGCTACGCAGCCCCTAAACTCGATGTGGTGCGCATCGGCGTTGTCGGGCTGGGTATGCGTGGCTCCGATGCAGTGGAAAGACTAAGCTATATAGATGGCGTAGAGATCACCGCGCTCTGTGACAAATACCCCGACCGGGTGGAAGCTGCCCAGCAAACCCTGGCCAAACGAAACAGACCTAAAGCCAAATCCTATTCCGGTGAAGAAGGATGGAAGGCTTTGTGCGAAAGCAATGATGTTGACCTGGTGTACTCTCCCACCCCCTGGCATTTGCACACACCCGTGGCCCTACATGCCATGAATAATGGCAAACATGCTGCCGTGGAGGTACCTGCCGCCAAAACCATTGAAGAATGTTGGGCTTTGGTGGAGACCTCTGAAAAAACAAACAAGCATTGCATGATGCTGGAAAATTGTTGCTATGATTTTTTTGAACTACTCACCCTTAACATGACCCGCCAGGGTATGTTTGGCGAGATCGTACACGCGGAAGGCGCCTACATTCACGACCTCAGCCGTGATTGGTTATTCAATAAGAAAGCCTATGCCGATATGTGGCGTTTGAAGGAAAACACCGGTCACAACGGGAACCTCTATCCCACCCATGGGCTGGGTCCCATAGCCCAATGCCTGAACATCAATCGTGGCGATAGGATGAACCACCTCGTTTCAATGAGTACCAATGATTTTTCACTGGCCCCCCTTTCTCGTGAAATGGCGGAAAAAGACCCCTTCTTTGTTCCCTATCAGGCCAATAATTTCCGGGGAAATATGAACACCACGCTCGTGCGCACGGAAAAAGGCAAGTCCATGATGATTCAACATGATGTTTCCACTCCCCGCCCCTACTCAAGGATTCACCTCGTAAGCGGCACCAAGGGCATGGCCAGCAAATGGCCTTCCCCGGAACGCATTGCCTTTGGGCATAGCTGGGTGAAAAAGGAAGAACTGGAAGAACTATATAAAAAATACTCCCCGCCGATTGTTAATCATATTGGCGAAATAGCAAAGGAAGTGGGAGGCCATGGAGGAATGGATTTTATCATGGACTGGCGACTGATCGATTGTTTACGAAATGGTCTTCCGCTGGACCAGGATGTGTATGATGCCGCTACCTGGAGTTGCATCCTACCCCTGAGCCAAAAATCATTGAATAAAAAATCGGGTTCGGTGGACGTACCCGATTTTACTCGCGGTAATTGGAAAACAAACAAACCGGTAAATCTTACGCTTGATGGCGGAGGAAATACCGGGGTCAGAAAATAAGCTGTTTCCCCAAAAACCTATAACCCGATCACCGGCAATTCTTTCTCCCGAATGAGTTTATTAAGCGAGGGTATGCCTTTCTCTTTTACCTCCTTTAATTTATTCAATTCTGCATCACACTGACCGGCCAGATCGGCAAACACTTCTTTGGCCTGTTTGGATGGCGCAAAATATCCGCTGTTTGCGGCGTCAAACACGCCACTGAGTTTATCATTCAACCGAATGGGGAAATTCAGCACATCCTGGCTGCTCTTGGCCTTGGTTTGGTAGAGGTTCTCTTCTATGCCTGTCATGATCTTGTTCAGGCTATCGGCCATTTGCTTAACATCCTTAGGGGTTGTCTTGCCCCATCGGCCTGTCAGGTCATTGATCTGCTGCCGAAGCGCACGGATATCTTTGATCCCTTTTTGTACCTCATTAAATTTATCCTTTACCTGGGTTAGAAACTGGAATTGCGCTTCATATTCTTCCTGCGAACATCTGTAATTCGGGTCGGCTAAAATCTTAAAAGCGATTTCTGCTGAATCCGAACCCACTTTCAACCTGGCGTAATAATTACCCGGTGGCGCTGTAATATTGCCCGGTGTGCCATTCCATAAGATCATCCCATCAGCTCTATCGGCGCCCGGATAATAAAGGTCCCAGACAAATTGATTAAACCCTTTGGCCAGTTCCAGTTTATTCTCCTTCTCATTTGTTCCAAATGTTTTGATTGGTTTATGTTCCTTATCCATTATGGTGAGCGTACCCTTGGTTGAGTCTGTCACCTCTTTTACATAAAACCCGATCACAGCACCGGCAGGCGGGTTGGCTCCCACTTGAACCGGGCCGCCAAAATTTGTCCTGAACCGTCCACCGGCAATTCGCCAGACGGGTTCCGACTCAAACAGGTGGAGGTTTTTTGAAAAAATCTTTTCATCCTGTTGTTGAACCAGCCCCAGGTCGTCCAAAACCCAAAAGGCACGGCCCTGGGTGGCCACGATGAGGTCATTGTCTTTGATGGTGAGATCGGTAATTGGGACAATGGGAAGATTGAGTTGAAAAGAACTCCAATTAGCCCCGTCATCGTAAGATATATACATGCCATACTCGGTACCGGCATACAATAATCCCTGTCTTTTTGTATCGGCCCTTATGACACGCGTGAAGTGCATGGCATCGATTCCCTGGTTGATCCGTTGCCAGGTTTTCCCATAATCAGTTGTTTTATACAAATAGGGATTGAAATCATCCAGCTTGTAACGGGTACCGGCAAAATAAGCGGTTCCCTTCCGGAAGGGATCGGTTTCAATACAGTTCCACATGATCCATTGGGGAGCGCCGGGAGGGGTAACATTTTCCCAGTGCTTTCCTCCATCGCGGCTTACATGGATGAGGCCATCATCACTGCCTGTCCAGAGCAAATCCTTTTCCAGGCCACTCTCCGCGGCGGCAAAAATGGTGCAATAATATTCCACAGAGGTATTGTCCTTGGTAATAGGTCCTCCGCTGGATGCCTGTTTTGTTTTATCATTGGTGGTGAGGTCGGGCGAGATCATTTCCCAGCTCTGTCCTTCATTTTCTGTTACAAACAAATGATTACCGGCTGTATAAAGACGCTTGGGATTATGGGGAGAAAAGAAGATCGGGAAGTTCCACTGAAAACGGTATTTCAGTACATCGGCCCCGGCACCCATGGGATTATCGGGCCAAACGGTGATGGCCCGGTTTTCTCCGGTGCGGTGATCAAGCCTTGACAGGTACCCGCCATAATTTCCACCGTAAACAATATCCGGGTTTAAGGGATCGGCTACTACAAAACCGCTTTCACTACCGGCAGTTGATTCCCAATCATCGTCGGTGATGGAAAAACCATAGGTGCGGTGCTTGATGCGTATGGTGGAATTATCCTGTTGCGCCCCCAGAATGCGATAGGGAAATGAATTGTCGGTGGAAACCCGGTAGATCTGGGCGGTGGGTTGGTTATTATAAGTGCTCCAGGTTTCACCACCATTAAAGCTCACCTGTCCTCCCCCGTCATCCGCTACGATCATGCGCTGTCCATTGGTCGGGTCGATCCACAGGTCGTGGTGATCACCATGCGGGGTACTCAGAGACCTGAAACTACGGCCTCCGTCACTGCTTACCATAAAACCTACATTGGGACAATAAACCTTATTCTCATTTTGGGGGTCAACAAAAACTTTGGTGTAATACCAGGCGCGTTGCCGGATATTATTATCACTGCTGCGAAGCGTCCAGGTTTCTCCTCCGTCCTCACTGGCATATAAACCGCCTTGCGCGTTTTCTACAAGGGCATATATTTTCTCGGCATTGGATGGGGCTATGGCCACCCCAACAATGCCCCAGGTGCCCTGGGGCAATCCTTTTTTCTCTTTGATACTAACCCAGGTTTCCCCTCCATCTGTACTTTTCCAAAGTCCACTTCCTTCCCCTCCGCTTTCAAGACTATAGGGTGTGCGGATCACCCGCCAGGTTCCGGCATAAAGTACGGAAGGGTTTCCCGATTCCATTACGAGGTCGCTGGCCCCTGTTTGTTCGTTGACAAAAAGCACCTGCTTCCAGGTACGACCACCATCCGTGGTTTTATAAACACCTCTTTCTTTATTGGGCCCAAATAAATGACCCATTACAGCAACCCAGGCTGTTTGCGGATCGCGGGGGTGAACAAGAATTCGGATGATATGGCGACCATCTTTTAATCCAATATTTTTCCAGGTGCGGCCCGCGTCATCACTCCGCCACATTCCACCGAGGCCTTCACTCACATTGCCCCGCATGGTGTTTTCGCCTTCACCAACATATACAATATTCTCATCCGAGGGGGCCACAGCCACCGCGCCGATAGAACTGCCAAAAAACTTGTCTGAAATATTTTTCCAGTTGCTTCCCCCATCCGTTGTTTTCCATACCCCGCCACCGGTAGAACCCATGTAAAAAGTATTCTTTTGCGCATAACTCCCGGCAACAGCCCCGCTTCGGCCACCACGCCAGGGACCAATAAGCCGGTATTTCAGGGAGGAGAAAACGGCATTTGTTTGCGAAGCGCTGCCCGTATTCACAGGGGCAGGTTTCTTTTTCTGACCTACCAGAAAGCTAAAGGAAAAACAAAAGAGGAGGGTTGCAAGAAAGCGTTGCATAAGCAGATAGTTTTTGGAAAAGTGAATATACTTAATCCCACAATGCCAAAAGCAAAAGGCCAAAAGCATTTCGCTTTCGGCCTTTTAATAAATAGAACTTAGTAAAACGGGTGATCCGTTAAAATGCCTTTCCGGTAGCCAGGGAAAGTCCTTCCTTCTGCAAAGCCTGTTCAGCTTTTTTCTCCAGGGCATTCTCTATGGCAACATGGTCAGTTTTAGCTTTATCAAGGTCTTTGCGGAGACTGGTTATCCTTTCCATTTCCAGGTTGCTTGGCGGTGCATCCTGGGTACAAAGGCTGATATACACATTGCTTATATTTTCGCGGAGGCGCTTGATATCGGCAAATACTGAAACTTTCCCGGCAGGCACCAATTTGCCTTTCTCTTCTTCCAGTTTATCAAAGTATTGCTGGAGAAGGGTCTTGGTTTTGGCGTTCTTAACTTTTGAAATCCGGTCGGTCAGTATGGCTTGCTTCTTTTCGATCACATCCACCAGGTCGGCCAGTTCTTCGTGCATCTTGAACAAATCCATGGCGGCTTTATAGTTTGCCTCACGGTCTTTGAGTGTGTAGTTCTTATCGGTTTCATCATGCAATACCTTGATGGTATCCTGGATCACCTTATCACCAACCGTAAGTTTAACGATATAGTTTCCGGGCAGGGCCTGTGGGGCAAGCAGCGCCGACTGGTCTGGTTTCATCGAGCGGCCAACCCTTGGAGGGGCAACCCGTTGGTTCCAGTACACCTGGTTTAGTCCCTTTCTTTTTGAAGCAGGCAGGTTCTGAATCAACTCCCCTTTCTCGGTAAACACTTCCATTTTCACCTGACCCTTGGTCACCCTGTCTTTCAGGTAAAACTGGATCGGGGCGATTGGTACGGGGTTCGGACCAACCCATCCATAGTTTGAGGGAGAACCGCCATCTTCCATGCCTCCGGTACTGAGAACCATAACAGGAGGTTTGAACAAGACAACCTCTGTGTTGGCGATATCGGGTGTCATTTCCCTGATAGGGGTGATATTATCTACGATCATGATGCCCCGGCCATGGGTGCCAATAACAAGATCATGGGTGCGGGGGTGTATCTGGATATCACGAACCAATGCATACCAGGGAATATTGTTTTTCATCCGGAACCATTCTTTTCCTCCATTAACGGTGGCAAACAATCCCATCTCCGTACCCAGGAAAAGCAGGTCAGGGTTTACACGGTCCTGGCGAATTTTATGCGCA
Source organism: Chitinophagaceae bacterium (assembly GCA_041916555.1). Taxonomy (GTDB): domain Bacteria; phylum Bacteroidota; class Bacteroidia; order Chitinophagales; family Chitinophagaceae; genus SpSt-398. The sequence continues at coordinate 21,125 of JAYRZH010000004.1, forward strand.
AAGCCGGTAAACTCATCACTTTTAAACATGGTCCAGGTTTTTCCCATATCATTTGACCGGCCAAGATAGGTTTTATGATCCCCATACATGTGGTTATCAAAAGTGGCAAAAATGGTGTTCTTATCTACCGGAGATGGCTCTACACTGCTTACCCAAGTTTGTGCCGGGATACCCGCACGGGCATAGTTAGCCGAAACATTGGTCCAGGTCTTTCCCCCATCCGTGGTGTATTGAAGGTTTCCATCGTCGGTACCAACCCAGATGATGTTTTCATCCAGGGGGGACTCGGACAACGTGAATATTGTACAATGGTTTTCGGCAGAGGTATTATCGGCACTTAATCCACCGCTCTGTTCCTGTTGTTGCTTGGCTTTATCATTGGTGGTTAGATCAGGGGAAATCCGTTTCCAGTTACGACCCTGATCGGTTGATTTAAACAGGTATTGTGCGCCCATATAGAGGTTATGCCCATTGGCCGCACCGGTCAGCAAGGGGGTATTCCAGTTCCAGCGAAGTTCTTCATCACCGGCGCCGGGCTGGGGTTGAATTTTAACGGATTTGCCATTTCGCAGGTTTACGCGACCGGCATTGCCACCCTGATATTCGGCATAGGCGGTGTTGGGGTCAAAGGGATCGGCCTGTGTCCAGAACCCATCTCCAAAATAAATATCCCTCCAGTTATGGTTGCCGATACCGCCGTAGGATTGAGATGGCGCCATCCAGCTACCATTATCCTGCAATCCGCCATAGACGTTGTATGGCGACTGGTTATCGACAGATACATGATAAAATTGGCCTACAGGTAGGTTGCCAAAGAACCGCCATGTTGCCCCTTTATCCAGGCTGCTGTACACTCCTCCGTCCGTTCCCAGATAAAGTTCATTGGTGTTATTGGGATTGATCCAAAGGGCATGGTGGTCGCTATGGACCCACCCACCGGCATCGCTGGCATCGGCAAATGAAAACCCGCCATCGGTGGAATAGGAGAACATATACGCGGGACGATAAACCCGCTTGGGATCTTTAGGATCGATTTCAAGTGTAGAAAAATAAAACGGACGGGAAATTACATTCATCGTGGCGCTTTGCTGTTTCCAGTTTTCCCCGCCATCGGTAGATAAGTATAAACCGGTTTCTTTAGCTTCTACAATGGCCACCAGATTTTCCGGCGCTGAAGCGGCCAATGCCAGGGCAGTACGGCCAAATGGCTTGGCCGGGAGACCCTTGCTCAGTTCTTTCCAGGTTTTTCCTCCATCAGTCGATTTGAAAACACCGGAGCCATTGCCCCCGGAATTAAAGGAATATGGTTTACGCCTGAACTCCCAGGTACTGGCATAAATGGTTTCCGGATGCAAGGGATCAATCTCCACATCGGCGCAGCCGGTTTTCTCATTTACATACAGAATCTTTGTCCAGGTATTTCCGCCATCAGTACTCTTATACAATCCCCGGTGTTTGCTGTCATGCCAAAGGGGACCGGGGGCCGCTACGTAAATAGTGTTTGAATTGGAGGGGTCAATCACAATTGCCGCGATATGCTCGGTACTATCCAGTCCGATCTTTTTCCAGTTTTCTCCTCCGTCGGTGGATTTATACAACCCATCCCCAATGGATACAGAATTGCGCATATTGCTTTCTCCGGTACCTACGTACAGGGTCTTTGTATTGGTTTGATCAATGGCAATGGCCCCGATGCTCTGACAGTATTTGTCAAACACCGGGCGGAAAGAAGCCCCGGCATTGGTGGTTTTCCACACACCCCCGCCGGCTGAACCAACATAGATGGTAGAGGGTTCTTTGTTTACCCCCTGTATCGCCGTGATCCTTCCGCTCATGGTACCGGGTCCCAGTTGCCGGGCTTCCATTACCCCAAAAGTGGCTGAATTGATCTGACAGAATGCGGTGGTGCCGGTTAATACGGCCATTACAAAAGGCAGAATTTTTCGCATAAGCTTTGTATTTATAAAAAACCCCGATCGTTATCATCGGGGTTTGGTTGAAACTTTTTTAATACCTTATTAAGCTGGTTTCTTGAAAACGTTTTCATCAACCGGTTTGTTCACATCCACGGTAGTGATGGTCATTTCACCAAAAGGTAAGGTAATGCTTTTCGGGATAACAATGCCTTCCGGCAGTTTTTCGTAATTGGCATAACCGGTGGGCACTTCCACTTCCTGGCCATTTACATCCTGCTTGGTCACGGAACGAATGATGTAATAAGTAGAGGGGTCGATAAAGAAGGTCTGAACTTTACCGCCTTTAATGTCAACTTTCAGTTTATGGCACTCCACGCCTTCCACATCTTCTTTACCAAGGTATTCAATTTTATTTCCCTTTTTGGCGTAATCCACCAGGGGTCCTTCGGGATCGAGGTCATCCTGGGATTTGGCCAATTCATCAGCCGTCATGGCTTCGGGGGCCATCATGCCGTTAAAAGGCATATAGTTCCATCCTTCTGTGGGGGTAATGATCTGGTAGCCGCTCATTCCCATGGCGGTGATGCTGATGTCCTGCCGGCTGCCTTTACCTTTGGCCACGGTCAAAACGATTGAAACATCTGTACCCTGTACGGTAAGGGAACCCTCCTGGCGTAAAGTGTTTACTTTTCTCCAGGCATCTGCACCGCCCATAGCATCAACGGTCTTGGAAACAATCTCTTCCACGGTTTGGGCTTGCACTAATGAGGCCAGGCCGAGAAACATAACCGTTAAAAAAGTAACAGGACGAAATTTCATTTGAATTAAATTTAATTGTTTAAATGTGTAATCAGTTTTTGGTGTAACAAATTTAGGACGGGAAAGTTACCGTTATTTGCCATTGATGTAAAATTTCCCGGTTAGCAAAAATCTGTCGTTCTATGACGAAAATAATTACAGGAAGGGTTGCGAACTTCTCCACAAAAAGCTTTTTTCCGGCCTCGGTCGTAGTGAAAGAGGGCAAAATTGCTTCTATTGAGCCTTTGGCCGGGGATGGAGAGGATCTCCCCTTTATACTCCCGGGCTTTACCGACAGCCATGTCCATATTGAAAGCTCCCTCCTGGTGCCGGCCGCATTTGCCCGGTTGGCAGTGGTAAGTGGCACGGTGGCTACGGTCTCCGACCCGCATGAAATCGCCAATGTCTGTGGTCTTGAAGGAGTTGACTACATGATCGAAAACGGAAAAACCGTTCCCTTTAAATTCTATTTTGGCGCTCCCAGTTGCGTACCGGCCACTTCCTTCGAAACCGCTGGCGCCCATCTCAACGCGGAGGCAGTGACCGGTTTACTTGCCCGCTCCGAGATCCGGTACCTGAGTGAAATGATGAATTTTCCCGGGGTGCTGAACGGGGATCCCGAAGTCATGGAGAAAATTCAGGCTGCCCACCGGTTGGGAAAACCCGTGGATGGGCATGCCCCCGGCTTAAGAGGAGATACCGCCCGTCAATATGCCGCCGCCGGGATCAGCACCGATCATGAGTGCTTTACCCGCGATGAGGCCCTTGATAAAATACAGATCGGGATGAAGATCCTCATCCGCGAAGGAAGCGCCGCCCGGAATTTCGACGCCCTGATCGACCTGCTCCACGAGTACCCAAACCAGATCATGTTTTGCAGCGACGACAAACATCCCGACAGCCTGGTGGAGGGACATATCAATCAACTTTGCGCCAGGGCCGTTGCCCATGGCATCGATGTCTTCAACGTACTGCAGGCCGCCTGTATCAACCCGGTGGAGCATTATAAACTGGATGTTGGCCTACTTCGCCCCGGTGATCCGGCCGATCTTATCCTTGTCAGAGACCTGGTGGATTTTGAAGTCATTGAAACCTATATCAACGGAACCTGTGTGGCCCAACATGGGAAAACCCTGATCGAACAAAAACCGGCCGCCATCATCAACCGGTTTAACATCAAAGAAAAACAGGTCAGCGATTTTTCATACCCCCTGCTGAAATTTGGGGAAGAAGAAAATTTTGAACAGGTATATGCCATAGAAGCGCTGGAAGGCCAATTGGTCACCAATAAAAAAATATTCCCTATCAGCGATGTGGCGGGCAAGGACGGCCTATTGTACAGCAATATTGAAAAGGACCTGTTGAAGATCGTAGTGGTAAATCGTTACCACGAAGCTCCTGTAGCCAAGTCATTTATTAAAAATGTGGGATTGAAAAAAGGCGCCCTGGCTTCCTCGGTGGCGCATGACAGTCATAATATCGTGGCCGTAGGCGTAGATGAAGAAAGCCTTTGTGAAGCGGTTAACCTGGTTATCCGTCACCAGGGAGGATTATCGGTTGCCTGGCCTGGAAAGGATGGGATCACCGGATCTGTTTTACCCCTTCCTGTAGCCGGATTGATGAGCACGGTAGATGGATATGAAGTAGCGGAGGCCTATACCCGCATTGATAAAATCAGCAAAGAAGTATTAGGGGCCACCCTGCGCTCCCCTTTTATGACCCTTTCGTTTATGGCCTTGCTGGTTATTCCCGAACTGAAGCTGAGTGATAAGGGATTGTTTGACGCCGGCAAATGGCAACTGATCTGATACTGGTTCAGGCGGTCAGGAACCTGTTATCGGCTCCTGTTTCCATTTTTAAAACCCGCACGGTTTCTTCATAAAAATACCGGGCCCTTTCGGGTGAGGCGCCAATACAAACCAGTCCCAGTTTACCGTACTGCGATAAAGCCCCTATGAGGTGAAACATCACCCCTTCTTCCTTGGGGCCAGAGAAGTGAAGTCCGTGAAGGATGGCAATATCCATCAGGTCAGGCGGGGTAAGGCCTGTAAACTGGTCGTCCTGCAGGTTATCCGAGGCCAGGTAAAACCGTTCCTCTCCTCCGGCTGTAAGGTATCGACCATTGACCGCGTCATAATCCCCGTCTGTTAAAAATTGCAGCATGATGTAGGGATGCGTTGTACCCCCCTTTCGCAAGTTGATCTCTATGGCATAATGTATCCATTGACCCTCCTTTTTAACAGATAAAAAATCCACGCCAAACCTGCCAAGCACGCCTTTATGTTTTAAAGCCAGTGCGACCTTATGACCCATTTCCCCTATTTCCCGGTTGTATTCTTTGCTGGCCGGAAAAGTGGCCCCCAGAAATACCTGGTCATGCAATCCTCCAATCAACTGGTCGTGGGTAGAAATGATATCCGTTTTGCCGGATGGGTTGATGCGGCATTGAACTGAAGGGGAAGCCAAAACCTCCGATTCAATAAAAGCCTCCACAATGCCACCCATCTGGCTGAACTTCTCCATGAAGGCGGGATAGGACATTCCTTTTGCCACCACATCCAGGCGTGAAGCCATTTGTTTCCTGATCTTGGACTCGAGGGTGTTTAGCGCAAGTCCATCGTAACTAAATACGGCATTCCCTTCCCCGCTAAAACCATCATTCATTTTAACCACCGCCTTTCTTAACCCCGGATGTTCCTTTTTTAGCCGGGTAAGGGCATGAATGATATCTTCCTCATTTTGTAGGTTTTCATAACCGGGAGGCATGGTCAATCCACACTCACGGAATATTTCACGGCTACCAGATTTGGTTCCCCAGAAGAGCAAGGTAGGGTCACAACCATATACAGGAAGTTGAAGCGCCACAGCCAGTTTGCGTTCGTGATCCGTTACCGTGAAACAAGACAGATGTGCGATATGGCCTTCCGGAATGGCTTGTTTGATCCGGCGCATCAACCGGGGCCTGGCCAGGATCTTCTCTGTCAGGGAAACGGGGGTGGCGTCATAACAACTCAACAGGTGTAACCTTTCCCGCGCATGAAATCCCGTTATGCCAGGAAGCAGGTGCAGGTAGTAATCGATGATCACCGGATCGATGGGGGTACTGGTAACATAGACGATATGCGTGCGGGGCATTCTTAATAATAAGAGAAGGCAAAGAAGGCGTTCTTCATAAAGAACAATGCCATCTATTTTGCATAATATCTCCTGGTCAAGGGTGAGGCTGGGAACAACCACCACGGTTTTGGGGGCCTGGCGTTTGGGATAAAAGGTCTCAAATTCCCGGGCAAACTTCTCCTGCAAGATCTGAAAGACCCTTTTTTCTGCCACCAGGGCCTCTTCCTTTTTGGATTGTGAAAGTACCGCCATAGAGACCAGGGTTGTCCGTAAGCTATTCTATTTGTCCCCAAAAAAGGCTGATAAAAATCAATTAAGTAACTTGCGCCCAATTATGTTGAACTACCTTATCAATTCCATCCGACGGAAGATTGCCCGTAGGGTCAAGCGTGAATATCCCGTTACTTTTAAAACGGTTTCAACTCCTGAGTACGGTGACATTCAATACTCTGTATGGCATAATCCCCTCGTTAAGCCCGCCCAGATCGAACTAAGCAATATCTGGTTCTTTAAGAAATTTCTCACTCCGGGAGATATGGCCATTGATATCGGCGCCAATGTGGGTCATATGTCCATCTGCATGGGAACCGTAACGGGGAAAGACGGATTGGTGATAGCTTTTGATCCCAATCCCATAGTGTATAACATTCTTACCAAAAACGCGGAGGCAAATAAAAATCTGGCGAATATCAAGCCTTATAATTACGCGATCACCGACAAGGAAGAAGAGTTTTATTATTCCTCTTCCGAAGCTTCCTTTAGCAATGGGGGTATCTCCACGGAGAAAAATAGCCGTCACGGTAAATACACACTTGACCAGAAAATAAAAGGCATCAAACTGGAAGATTTCCTAAGTAAGCAACATGCCGAAAAACTCGACAGGCTCAAACTGGTTAAGATTGATACGGAAGGATATGATAAAGAGATCATCAAATCGATCTCCTCGCTGCTGGCAAAATACAAACCGGCTGTGATCACCGAGTGTTTCTCCAAGAACAAAGCCGAAGCCCGCTACGAACAATTTGAGGTATTACGCAATCTTGGGTATTCCCTTTATTATTTCTCCGGTTTTTCCGCCGATGCGGAAGTCATACCTATATTGAATAAAGAGGAAATGCTCAACTGGAAGCATTTTGATTTATACGCGGTGGCTGAGGGAAAGTAAATGAAATCTGATCCCACTCCCGTTAACATTATTCATCCTGTCCATTCCAAAGCGCCCCACCAATGCTCCCTCTTTTGGCTCCTGTTGCAGAGGGCAAGGTGGTGAATTCATCGCGCCAGCGCAACACCCCTAACAGGGCCATGATGAGTGCTTCTTTATATTTAACCAAGTCAGATTCAGGCACCACTACGGATATTCCCATTGATTGCAGGTTTACTGATATCCGCTCCACCAGAAATTGGTTAAAAGCTCCGCCACCGGTAATAAGAAGGGAATGGCTGTTATCCTGAACACCGGCATATTGTTTTACTGCCGCGGCCACCTGCAGCGCAATATGCTCTACATAGGTTCGCAGGATATCAATGGTTGAATGACCGCTTTTGACCAGCATAGGAATGATGGTGTCGGTTCCAAACTGGTTAGCCAGGGATTTGGGAGGCGGCTGATGATAGTACGCAAGCTTATTAAGCTCCGCCAGCAGGGATTCCTGCACCCGGCCGCTCAAAGCCAGTGCCCCATCCCTGTCAAACTCCATTCCTTCCAAAGAGGCAAAATAATTGAGGACACGGTTAGCAGGGCAAATATCAAAAGCGATGGGATTTTGCCCAGTATGAACGGAGAGATTGGCGATACCCCCGATATTGAGCAGCAAAGCATGATCGGGTAACAAGAGTTTCTCCCCGATAGGTACGATCGGGGCGCCCTGTCCCCCCAGGGCCACATCCAGGGCACGCAAGTCAGTCACCACCGGTAGCCCGGTTTCTGCCGCCAGGGCCGCCCCATCCCCTAACTGGGCGGTGAATACCGGAGGCAGGTGAAAACTGGTATGTCCATGCGAAGAGATAAGGGCCACCTGAAACTGGAGGCCATGGTCCTCAATAAAGCGGTTAACCTGTTTTCCCAGGTAATGTCCATATTCAGAATGAAGACGCAGGTATTCCCCGGCAGTAAGGGTTGTGGCCCTGGCCAGGCGTTCACCCCATCCATCTTCATAGGGCAGACAGTCAGCGTTCCGTATGGTGTAGCTCCATTTTCCCCCTGTTTCCTGAAATTCGGCGAATACGATATCCAACCCGTCAAGGCTGCTTCCACTCATTAATCCGATAGCCCGGTAGATCATGATTTAGATTTCTGTTTTCAGTATTGAGCAATTAGATTTGCAAAAGTACAACTTCAACTTTGGGCAATGGTAGTCAACCTCAGCGAACAGCACTCCTTAATCAGTAATTGGGTCTCGGAATTAAGAGATGTGGAGATCCAGGGCGACCGTCTCCGTTTCCGTCAAAACCTGGAAAGGATTGGAGAGGTAGCAGCCTATGAGATCAGTAAGGTATTGCCCTGGGTTGAAAGAGAAGTTCAAACCCCACTGGGCTCCTCTGTGGCCAGGGTCATGAAAGAACAACCGGTTCTGGCCACGATCCTCCGGGCCGGACTCCCACTCCATACCGGGCTTCTCCACTTTTTCGACCGGGCCGACAATGCGTTTATCGCAGCCTACCGGAAACACCAAAAAGATGGTTCCTTTGAGATCAGCCTCGAATACCTCTCCAGCCCCGACCTTCAGGATCGCATCCTCATCGTATCCGACCCCATGCTGGCCACGGGTTCTTCCCTCGTAAAAACCATCAAATTGATGAAGGAAGAAGGCAACCCCAAAGAAATCCATATCGTTTGTGCCATTGCCTGCACGGTTGGCATAGAATATGTGCGGAGAGAAGCGCCCGAGGTCAAGATCTGGTGCGGAGACATTGACGATGAACTCACTGCAAAGGGATACATCGTACCAGGACTTGGCGACGCCGGGGACCTGGCCTACGGGGCCAAAGTGCAGATGTAAGCAGCGTTATTTTTATTCCTCCAGTCTACCAAATTTTTGTATTTTACACGTCCTTATCGTTGATAATGAAGAAAACAACAATAATCTTGACCCTTCTGTGGGCAGTGGTAGCGGAAATAAAGGCACAGGACCCCAATTTCTCCCAATTCTTCGCTTCCCCGCTTACCCTTAACCCGGCCCTGACCGGTAAATTCGACGGTATCGTACGCGTAGCAGGAAATTACCGCAACCAGTGGCCCACCATCAACAACGCATTCACCACCGCTACCGCCTCGGTCGATTTTCACGTTATGACCAACCGCCTCCAGGATATTGACCGCTGGGGAGTAGGTATTCTTGGTTTTACTGACCGCAACGGAAATGGCGCCCTCCAAAATAACTATATCGCTTTATCAACCGCCTTTCACAAAGGACTCGATGAAAACGGATACCATCAGATCGGCGTGGGTTTCCAGGGCACTTATGCCAATAAAAGACTGGACATTACCAAAGTGGTTTTTGAAGACCAGTTGACCGCCCTTGGTTTTACCGGGGTTACCAGCGAAGTTTTTAACCAGCAAGACCTTAGCGTCAATTATTTTGACCTGAATGCCGGGATCATGTACAACGGAACCACCAATGGCTATAATAATTTTTATGCCGGGGCTTCCATGTACCATATCAACCGGCCAAAAGAAACCTTCCAGGGTGGTCAGTATTACCTGGCTTCCCGCCTCACTTTGCAGGCCGGTGGAAGATTGCCCATGGGTCAGTACAATGCCTTCCACTTCAGCGCCAACCACAGCATGCAGGCCAATGCCCGGAATACCATGATCGGAGGTGCTTATGCCCTTAACCTGAATGGCATAGAAGACAACCCGACCAATGTTTACCTCGGTTCCTGGTTCCGCTTTGGTGACGCCATCATTCCCTATGTTGGATTGGAATTCAACGATTTTCACCTGGGATTTACCTATGACATTAATACCTCCGGACTGAAACCTGCCTCCAATGTGCGTGGGGGCGCTGAAATCTCACTCATTTACATCAAACAACCGGTGGACAGAACACTCAAAAAACTGAACTGTCCCAAATTCTGATGCCGGGTTTCAACCTTTCATTTCAAAGGAAATAATAACAAACCAGGGAGATCAGGATCACCGCGATCAGGTTCATCACTAAACCTGCCTTTAGCATCTTTTTTAAGGGTATATGACCACTGCTGAATACAATGGCATTAGGAGGTGTGGCCATGGGTAGCATGCTGCCACAACTGGCGGCCAGGGTCATGGGTATGCCAACAGCCAAAGGAGAAATGCCAAGCGCATCGGCCAGTCCGCATACCACCGGGGCAAAAACGATGACCTGGGCTATATTGCTCATCAATTCCCCCAGGAACAGGGAAACCAGGGTAACAATAAGGATCAACAGGAAACCACCCCCGGCAAACTGGGCCATCCAGGTACCCAGGGCCTGGATCAATCCGGCTTTTTCAAGGGCAGCCGCGAGGGAAATTCCTCCGCCAAAAAGGATCAGTATGCCCCAGGCCATCTTACTGGTGTCTTCCCAAACCAGGAGAGTGGGCGATTCGGTGTTGGCTTTTCCGCTGGGGCAGATAAAAAGGGCAATGGCCCCGGTCATCGCAATGATTGAGTCATCCAGTTTGAACCAGCCAAAACCATTGATAATATCCTTGGTGATCCATAAAAAGGCTGTGGCGGCAAATACAATCAGGACCCTTTTCTCTTCGGTGCTCATAGGCCCAAGCATCGCGAGTTCATCCCGAATCAATTCATGGGTTTCCGTGCTGGCCTTGATGTGGTTGGGGAACAATAACCGGGTAAGCACCCAATGCAAACAGATCAGAAGGATGATGGCCAGGGGGGTGCCAATCTTCATCCAGTTGAAAAAGCCAATGGGTTCGCCATATTTTTTTTCAATAAACCCCGCAAAAGCCACATTGGGAGGTGTACCGATGATGGTGGCAATACCTCCGAGGTTGGAGGCGTAAGCGATCACTAACATCAACGATAGCGCAAAATGGGGAATATGCCCCTCTCCTTTGTGCTTTTCCTTCATGACATTGATCACTGACAGGGCTATCGGAAACATCATCATGGAGGTGGCCGTATTGCTAAGCCACATACTCAGCATACCGGTGGCAATGATAAATCCTAATATGATCCGGTTTCCGGAAGTGCCGGTAAGCCGCACAATGTTGAGGGCAATCCGTTTGTGCAAATTCCATTTTTCAATCGCCAAACCGATCATAAACCCGCCCATGAATAAAAAGATGATCGGATTAGCATAGGGAGAAGCCGTATCCTGTAAGGAAGCAATTCCCACTAAAGGGAAAAGCACCAGGGGCAAAAATGCCGTTACCGGCAGGGGAACCGCTTCCGATATCCACCAAATGATCATCAGGGCCCCTACAGAAAGGGTCACAGAAGCTTTGGGGTCCAACTGGAAGGGATTGAGCAAATAAAGCAGCCCCGCTGCCAGCAGGCCTCCCAGCAAGGATAAAATTCGAACGCGGTTCATGGCTTACAATATACTTCAGTGGCTTATATTTACCCAAATTTCCATTTTGCTAAAGGAGATCATCATAGCTATCCAATCCTATAACGAAGCGCGCCAATTTATCCGGGAACATCGGTTGTGGAAATGGATCATCTTGCCAGGATTACTATACACCCTGTTATTCCTTACAGGGATGTACTTTTTTATTGGATCCGCCACCAATGTGATCGAATACCTTACCCGTGTCTCTCACCTGAGTGAATGGATCCAGCGGCTTGAAAACAGTTGGGTGGGTTTCCTTTTTGCCCTGGAAGGGATCATGCTCTGGCTGCTCCTTTTACTTTTTTACTTTTCCCTGTTCAAGTATGCCTGGTTGATAATTGGTTCCCCCATATTTACCTATCTCAGTGAACGAACACAGGCGATATTGGAGAATAAAGAATTCGAATTTAACAGGCGTCAGTTTTTCCGGGATGTGTTACCGGGTATTAAAGTAGCCCTGATCAACGGAGCCCGTCAAACCGGCTATATCTTCCTGCTGATTTTATTATCCATGGTGCCGATACTTGGAATGATCGCCCCGGTCATAGCGCTCTTTGTGGAATGTTACTACTATGGGTATTCCATGATCAGTTATAGCCTTGACCGTGAAAAAGTGGCTACCGCCAAAAGCGCTGCCTATATCCAGGATCATAAAGGGTTGGCAGTGGGAAATGGCATGGTCTTCTACCTCATGCACCTGGTGATTGTATTCGCCCCGGCTTATGCCATCATTGCCGCTACCCTTAGCGTGCACAAAGTAAAACCGGCATGAACAACAATAATTCGGGAACGGTTTACCTGATCCCCGCGCCTCTTGCCTCAGAAGGCACCAACGGTATTTCACCCGAAATAAAAGAGGCCATCGCCCAATGCCAGGTTTTTTTCACCGAAAATGAAAAAGACACCCGCCGGTATTTTAAAAAGCTTTTGAAGGAAATGGTCATCGACGATTATGAATGGCATGCCATCCATGGCCGGGAAGAAGAAGCCGGCATAGAGTTTCGGAAACGGCTGTCAGAAGGAAAGATCATCGGCATTGTATCAGATGCCGGCTGCCCGGGTGTGGCCGACCCTGGTCAACTGCTTGTAGCCATAGCCCAGGAATCCAGTGCCAGGATCATTCCCCTGGTTGGCCCCAGCTCCATCTTACTGGCCCTGATGGCCAGTGGAATGAACGGGCAACGCTTTTATTTTCATGGCTACCTGCCAATCGAACCGGGAGAACGGGGACAGATGATCCGGCAACTGGAAACCCATTCGGCCAGGGAAAACTGCACAGAGATTTTTATTGAAACCCCATATCGCAACAATCAGATGCTGGAAGCACTGTTACAGCATGGTAAACCCGAAACAAGGATCTGCATAGCCGCATCACTCACCGACAAGGAAGAATGGGTGAAAACAAAAAAAGTAAAGGATTGGAAAAGGGAGAAACCCGATCTGCACAAGAAGCCGGTGATCTTCCTGCTCCAGGCCTGATCTACTCCGGGTCTCGCATGGCAATGATGCTGTCAACAATGTACCGGGAATTTCCCCGCCAGGGAAGCACCCCATTGTACTCTTTGTAATGCAGGTCAAATATCTTTCCCGCGTTTAATTTCAACACCTCAAATACCTCTTTGCTCTTGATGGAAAATTCAAACTCATTTGACTGGATCGAACCCACCGTACGACTCTTGATCCCTTCCTGGATAAGCTTTCCTTCATAGGTTTTAAATATCTGCCCCTTTTTCACCGCATAATTCAGGTAACCCGATTTTACCCCATCACTTGTAAAAGGATAATAATACTTCCAATAGATAAATCCAACCAGGAAGAGGACCATCACGATAACGACTGTTCGCAGGAATTTCCGGAATCCGGACGTCTTTTTAGGAGGGTTTGTTGCCAGGGGTTCCATACGCGGGGATTTATAACAAAATATTTTTAGCTAAAGGTAAATTATTGTATACATTTGTCCCTCAATTCTAAAAGAAGTGAAGAAACCTTTTATACATATCCAACCAGGCAGTCCGAAAAGGGTTGCTCGTAGGGTTGTTTCTTTACCGCGACGCCGACCTGTTATCTGACAGGACGAGCACCTCACCACGGCCCCTGTCAGTGGAAAATTCTCCAAAAGTATTTTCGGATTGGTCATCCTTCACTGAACAATATTATTTCCAAGGTGGATAATCATAAGATTCTGATTCGTGTTGCCAATAGCGGTGATACTCATTATGCCGAAACGATCACCACTGAAATGGCCGAAAGTGCCAAAGCCAGGGGAACCGGTATCGCCAAACGATCACCCGACTATGTAGCGCAAAAAATGCTGGATGGTAAAGCCGTTATCGCCCTTACCGAAACCGGTGAATGGGTTGGCTTCTGCTATATTGAAACCTGGAGCCATGGTGAATATGTAGCCAACTCCGGATTGATCGTATCGCCGCCCTATCGCAAAACCGGGGTAGCCAAAGGCATCAAGAAAAAAATATTTGAACTCAGCCGTCAGCTTTATCCCGAGGCCAAGATATTTGGTTTGACCACCGGGCTGGCTGTTATGAAGATCAATAGCGACCTGGGTTACGAACCCGTTACTTATTCCGAACTCACCCAGGATGAAGCCTTCTGGGCCGGGTGCAAAAGCTGTGTCAACTATGAGATCCTTATGAGCAAGGAGCGAAAAAACTGTTTTTGCACCGCCATGCTGTACGATCCCAAAGATCATTACGAACCAGAAGAAACCAGCAAGTTTTTCGAAGAGAACAAGAGCATTTTTGAACGACTGCTCCGGTTAAAAAAATGGCGACTGCTAAAACCCTTCCTTAAAAAAGAAAACGGGGGGCAAAGCAAGCCAAAATCATTCTTTCATTATTTGTTTCATTTGTAAATAAAGGAATCATGAGCAAGAAGATCGTTTTAGGGTTCAGCGGTGGATTAGATACTTCATACTGCGTGAAATACCTGAGCGAAGAGAAAGGCTATGAGGTTCACAGCATCATTGTCAATACCGGTGGGTTTGATGCCGATGAATTAAAGCGCATCGAAACGCATGCCTATACCCTGGGTGTAAAAACCCATACCACCGTGGATGCCGTCAAAACCTATTACGACCGCATTATCAAGTACCTGGTGTTTGGGAATGTGCTAAAGAACAATACCTACCCCCTGAGTGTAAGTGCCGAACGCCTGAGCCAGGCCCTTCATATTGCCGAGCATGTAAAGACCATCGGCGCCGATGCGGTTGCCCATGGAAGTACCGGCGCCGGAAACGACCAGGTGAGATTTGATATGATCTTTCATATCATGATCCCCGGAGTGGAGATCATCACACCCATTCGCGACCTTAAACTCAGCCGTGAAGAAGAGATCTCCTACCTCAAAGCCAAAGGGGTGCAAATGAATTTTGATAAGGCGGTTTATTCCATCAATAAAGGTCTCTGGGGAACAAGTGTTGGAGGAAAAGAAACCCTTTCCTCCAAAGGCATGCTCCCCGAAGAAGCCTGGCCAACCCCCTGCACCAAACAGGAACCGGAACAGGTTAAGCTGGGTTTTGTAAAAGGCCAGTTACAGGCCATCAACGACAAAAAATTTGCCCACCCGGTAGAAGCCATCCAGTACCTGCAAACCGTGGCCGGGGCTTTTGCCATCGGGCGGGATATTCATGTGGGTGATACGATCATCGGGATCAAAGGCCGCGTTGGATTTGAAGCCGCCGCCCCGATGGTGATCCTTAAGGCACACCACACGCTGGAAAAACACGTACTGACCAAATGGCAATTGCAATGGAAGGATACCCTGTCGCAGTTCTATGGCAACTGGCTCCATGAAGGGCAGATCCTTGATCCTGTTATGCGTGATATAGAGGCTTACCTGGAAAATAGCCAGCAACAAGTGACCGGAGATGTATTTGTTCAGTTATACCCCTACCGCTTCCAGGTTATCGGCATCGAAAGCCCTTACGACCTCATGAGCAGTAAATTTGGTAAGTACGGAGAAATGAATACCGGGTTTACCGGGGATGATGTGCGTGGGTTCAGCAAAATCTTTGGCAACCAGACCTCCATTTATAACTCCCTAAAATCGGAAACCGATGAAACCCATTAACGCAGGCATCATCGGAGGCGCCGGATATACGGGTGGGGAACTGATCAGGTTATTACTCAGACACCCCGGTGTCGCCATCCGGTTTATTCACAGCCGCAGTAATGCAGGTAAGCCATTACATTCCGTTCATGCCGACCTGTTGGGGGAAACCGACCTGCTGTTTGACGCCGAGATCAGCGAAGACATCGATGTTTTATTTCTTTGTCTGGGTCATGGGGAATCCACCAAATTTCTGGCGGAAAACAAGATCCCTGATACGGTAAAGGTCATTGACCTGGCCAACGATTTTCGCTTGAGCAAAGACGCCAATGCCTATGGCCGTGAATTTGTGTATGGCCTGCCGGAATTGAATCGTGAACAGATCCGTAAGGCAGGGAATATTGCCAACCCGGGTTGTTTTGCCACCGGCATTCAACTAGGATTGCTCCCACTGGCAAAAGCCGGATTACTTAAAGAGGTTTTTACCACCGGAATTACCGGATCCACCGGAGCCGGACAGTCACTTTCCCCAACTTCCCATTTTAGCTGGAGGGCAAATAATATTCAGGCGTATAAAACCCTCACCCACCAACACCTGGGAGAAATTGGTGAATCACTGGTCAAAGCGGAAGGTAAACTGGGAAAGGCCCCGGTCATCAACTTTGTACCCTGGCGTGGCGATTTTACCCGGGGAATCTTTGTCAGTTCCCAATTGCATTGCGATCTTTCCCTCGCGGAACTACAGGATCTTTTTAAGGATTACTATAAAGACCACCCATTTACGCATATCACTCAGCAACCCGTATTTCTGAAACAAGTAGTGAACACCAACAATTGTGTCATTCAATTGGAAAAAGTAGGCGATATCCTGGTGGTCCATTCCGTCATCGATAACCTGATCAAAGGCGCGAGTGGACAGGCCGTTCAAAATATGAATTTGCTGCTTGGCTTTGAGGAGAATACAGGATTGAGATTGAAGAGTGTAGGGTTTTAGGGGAGGGGGAAGGGTTTGGGGAGTAGGGTTTGGGGAGTAGGTATTAGGTTTTAGGTTTTAGGTAATAGGTTTTAAGTTCTTTGATAGGTTGATAGGATTTGATAAAGAAGTTAAGAGTTGATCATGAGAAAACAATTTGATCACTTTTAAACCTTTATTATGCAAAATTTTAAGAAACTAAGAGTCTGGAAAATGAGTCATGAATTATGCCTTGACATTTATAAGGCAACCGCCAAATTTCCACGGGAAGAGATATTTGGAGTAACCAGTCAAATGAGACGGGCATCATCATCAATACCGGCTAATATTTCAGAAGGCTGTGGCAAATACACAAGGCCAGATCTTGCCCGTTTTCTAAATATTGCCCTGGGATCAGCGAATGAATTGGATTATTTCCTGACCCTCGCAAAAGACCTAAACTACATTTCCTTTTCTGTTTTTGTTGACTTAGACATTAAAATAAATAAAATAAAATCCATGCTGATTAGATTAATTGAAAAAGTAAGAAAACCCCAAACCTAAAACCTATTACCTATTACCTTTTACCTAAAACCCAATCCCCACCCCCACCCCAAAAAAAAATTACCCACTAAAAAAACATAAAAAAAGTGAACTTATTCGACGTTTACCCCATCAATGACATCACCATCGTAAAGGCAAAAGGTTCTTATGTTTGGGATGACAAAGGCGAGCAGTATCTTGACCTCTATGGCGGTCATGCTGTAATTAGCATTGGCCATACCCATCCCCATTGGGTGAAAAGAATTGAAGAGCAATTGGAAAAAGTGGCTTTTTATTCCAACTCCATCCGCATTCCTATTCAAAAAGAGTTGGCGGATAAACTGGGAAAGGTTTCTGGAAAAGAGGACTATAACCTGTTTCTCTGCAACAGTGGCGCGGAAGCCAATGAGAATGCGCTGAAGCTGGCCTCCTTCCATACGGGACGAAAAAAGATAGTGGCTTTTTCCAAATCCTTTCATGGACGTACCTCCCTGGCTGTAGCCGCCACGGATAATAAAGCCATCGTCGCTCCGGTAAATGAAACCGAGAATGTGGTTTTTCTTCCCTTTAATGATATCCAGGCCCTGGAGGATTGTTTCCGCGAAATAGGTAAAGAGATCTCCTCTGTCATTGTGGAAGGGATTCAAGGCGTGGGGGGTATCAATGTGGCTGAGGATAAATTCCTCAAAACCATTCGTTCCCTTTGTGATGAATTTGGCGCTGTTTATATCGCCGACAGCGTGCAGTGTGGCTATGGACGAAGCGGGAAATTCTTTAGTCATGATTTTGCCGGTGTTTCAGCCGACATTTATACCATGGCCAAGGGTATGGGCAACGGGTTTCCCATCGGGGGTATCCTCATTGCCCCGCATATAAAACCCAAACACGGAATGCTGGGTACTACCTTTGGCGGTAACCACCTGGCTTGTGCTGCCGCCCTGGCCGTACTGGAAGTAATTGAGGAAGAAAAACTGCTGGGCAATGCCGTTATGGTGGGTAAATACCTGCGTGAACAACTTGAAGAAATACCTGGCATCAAAAATGTCAGGGGCCGTGGCCTGATGATCGGGTTTGATGTTACCGAAGAATTTAAAGACCTTCGTAAAGACCTGCTTTGGAAGCAAAAGATCTTTACCGGCGAGGCAAAACCCAATGTAATTCGTTTACTCCCCTCCCTTGCCCTGAAGAGGCGGGATGCGGAAGATTTTATTGAAGCTGTAAAGGAATTAATGGCTCTAACCGCTAATAGCTAATAGCCTTTAGCTTTTAGTCTAATGGAATTAATATGGAAAAATTCATTTCCGTTCACGATGTAAAGAACATCGACGCGCTGGTAAAAAAAGCCCTGGCCTACAAGGCGAACCCCTTTGCCGATAAAAAACTTGGCGCCGGGAAGCGTATTGGCTGTCTTTTTCTCAACCCCAGCATGCGTACCCGGTTAAGCACCCAAATCGCTGCGCAAAACCTGGGAATGGAACCCATCATCTTTAATGTGGGAAATGAAGGCTGGCAACTGGAATTTGAAGAAGAGGCCATCATGAGCGGCACCACGGTTGAACACGTAAAAGACGCGGCCCCGATTTTTGGCAACTATTTTGACATCCTTGCCATACGGACCTTTCCTTCGCTGAAAAACAAAGAGGAAGACTACAGCGAATTATACATCAAACAATTCATTAAATATGCCGGCATACCGGTGGTAAGCCTGGAAAGCGCCACCCTCCACCCCTTGCAAAGCCTGACCGATATCATCACGATCACGGAAGAAATGGCCCGGTGGAAAAAGAAAAGAAGACCCCGGATCGTGTTGACATGGGCTCCCCATATCAAACCCCTTCCCCAATGTGTGGCCAATAGTTTTTCACAATGGATCAATGCCTGGGGAAAGGCCGATTTTGTGATTACACACCCCGAAGACTATGAACTTGATCCCATTTTTACCGGGGAAGCCGAGGTGACGCATCATCAGGACAAGGCGCTAAAAAATGCCGACTTCATCTATGTAAAAAACTGGAGCACCTATAAAGATTACGGACGCATTTATGAGAGCGACCCCAGGTGGATGCTGACCAATAAAAAACTGGCTGTCACCAACAATGGGAAAGTGATGCATTGTTTACCCGTTCGCCGCAATGTGGAACTGAGCGATGAAGTGCTTGATGGGCCAAGCAGCCTCGTAACCCAGGAAGCCAGCAACCGCGTATGGGCAGCCCAGGCTGTTCTGGCGGAGATACTCAAAAACGCAAAATGATGGAACCCTTATATATTGTCAAGATCGGTGGTAACATCATCGATGATGATAACAAGCTGATCCCTTTCCTGCGTGAGTTCGCCGCCCTGGATGGACATAAAATTCTTGTACATGGCGGTGGCAAACTGGCTACCCGGCTGGCAGAACGTCTTGGTGTAGAGCAGAAACTGATCGATGGACGACGTATCACCGATAAGGAAACCCTGCAGGTCGTGACCATGGTGTATGCCGGCCTGGTTAATAAAACTATCGTGGCCCAGTTGCAGTCTTTTCATTGCAATGCCATCGGGCTTTGCGGAGCCGATGGTGATTCCATCCTGGCGCATAAACGCCAGCACCCGGTACTGGATTTTGGCTATGTGGGTGATGTGGATGTGGTAAATAAACAATTAATCACCGGGTTGCTGAAACAAAACCTGGTCATCGTATTTGCCCCCATTACGCATAACCAGGAAGGCCAGCTCCTAAATACCAATGCCGATACCATTGCCCAGGAACTGGCCCGTGCCATGAGTGGCGAATTTGCCGTGAACCTGGTTTACTCCTTTGAAAAAAGCGGGGTATTGCTTGATGCCAACAACGACGACACCGTTATACCCGTGATCAACCCGGCCTATTACCAGCAATTGAAATCTGAGGAAAAGATATTTGCCGGCATGATCCCCAAACTGGACAATGCTTTTTCCGCTATAAAAAGCGGTGTGCAAAAAGTGATCATCGGCCATGCCGAAAAACTAAGTGAGTTGGTCAAAGGCCAATCCGGTACAACCATTCAGGATGAGTAAACATATAAATACCCTGTACGAGGATGCCGTCCTTCTGCTGAAGGAACTCATCGCCACACCCTCCTTTAGCAAGGAAGAGGATGTGACCGCCGGCATACTTTGTCGTTTCCTGGGACAGAAAGACGTGGTGCATGCCCGGGTGGGGAACAATGTTTTTGCCAAAAACAAATTCTATTCCGCCAGCAAGCCCACCCTGCTCCTCAACTCCCACCACGATACGGTAAGACCCAATAAAGGTTATACCCTTGACCCGTTTTTCCCGCTTGAAAAAGAAGGAAAACTATTTGGACTCGGCAGCAATGATGCCGGGGGTTGCCTGGTATCGCTTATAGCCACCTTTCTCTATTTTTATGAGAAGGAGAACCTGCCCATCAATATTGTTCTGGCCGCAACCGCCGAAGAAGAGATCAGTGGTACCGGTGGCATTGAAATGACCCTTCCCCATCTCGGAAAAATTGATTTTGGGATCGTAGGAGAACCTACCAAACTTGATTTGGCCGTAGCGGAACGTGGGTTGCTTGTGGTTGATTGTACCGCCGAAGGCAAAGCCGGACATGCCGCCAGAAATGAAGGAGAGAACGCGCTTTACAAAGCCCTTGATGATATTCAATGGATCAGAAACTATCATTTTGACCGGGAAAGTGAACTGCTTGGTCCAACAAGAATGACTGTTACCGTAATTGGTACAGACAACCAGCAACATAATGTAGTCCCTCCGGTATGCAAATTCATCATCGATATCCGGGTAAATGAACGCTACCGGTTTGAAGAAGTATTGGACATTCTGAAACAACACCTCAAAAGCCAGTTTCAACCCCGTAGCACAAGGATGAAATCATCTTCCATTCCCCTTGACCACCCCCTGGTTAAAGCCGGTTTGGCCATGGGAAGAAATTACTATGGCTCACCCACCACATCCGACAAGGCCCTTATGCCCTTTCCCACCCTGAAAATGGGACCCGGTGACAGTGCCCGAAGCCATACGGCCGATGAATACATCTACCTGGAAGAAATAAAGAACGGCATTGAAACCTATATCCAATTGATCAACACCCTTTATACCGTATAATCAGCCAATCGTTGTAACCTCTGAAATCTACCTAAACTACATAAAATGAAACTCTGGCAAAAAGACGGATCATCCCTGCAGGAAGTTGAGAAATTCACGGTTGGCCGTGATAAGGAATTCGACTTGTTGCTGGCCCCATTTGATGTATTGGGATCGATCGCCCATGTCACCATGCTGGAGAAAGTAGGTTTGCTCGAAAAGAAAGAAAAGGAAGATCTCGTATCGGCCTTGCAGCATATTCACCAGGACATCACCAACGGTAATTTCAAATTGGAGAACGAAGTGGAAGATATCCACTCGCAGGTGGAATTGCTACTCACTCGTCAATTAGGGGATACCGGAAAAAAAATACACAGCGCCCGAAGCCGGAACGATCAGGTGCTGGTGGATATCAAACTCTATTTACGCCACGAAATAAGTTCGTTGGTGGAGGCCATGCAGCCTTTCTTTGAATTATTGCAGGAAAAAAGCGAAACACACAAAAACGACCTTCTCCCCGGATACACCCATTTACAACTCGCCATGCCCTCTTCCTTTGGTTTATGGTTTGGGGCCTATGCGGAAAGCCTAGTGGATGACCTGGTTACCCTGCTGGCGGCCTATGAAGTGGTAAATAAAAATCCCCTGGGCTCTGCCGCCGGTTATGGTTCATCCTTCCCGATCGACCGGAAAATGACCACCGACTTATTAGGGTTTTCCGATCTGAACTACAATGTGGTCTATGCCCAAATGAGCCGGGGCAAATCAGAGAGGATCGTGGCCCAGGCATTGGCCAACCTGGCCGACACGCTGGCGAAACTTAGTATGGATGCCTGTTTGTTCCTGAACCAGCATTTTGATTTTGTTGCCTTCCCGGCCGAGTTGACCACCGGTAGCAGCATCATGCCGCATAAGAAGAATCCCGATGTATTTGAATTGATCCGTAGCCATTGCAACCGCCTCAAAGCCCTGCCCAATGAGGTCATGATGATGACCACCAACCTCCCATCCGGTTATCACCGCGATCTGCAATTGCTTAAAGAACACCTGTTTCCTGCCTTTGCCACAATTCGTGATTGTTTGCAAATGACGGGATTAATGCTTTCAAACATGGAAGTGAAAAAGGACTTGTTGAAAGACGAAAAGTTCAAATATCTCTTTAGCGTGGAAGAAGTAAATAAACTCGTTAACCAGGGAATGCCCTTCCGGGATGCCTATAAGAAAGTGGGACGCGACATTGAAAGTGGAAAGTTCACCTATGATACCCATATTCAACATACCCACGAAGGTTCGATCGGAAATCTATGTAACATGGAAATCAGGAAACAGTGGGAATCCGTGATATTAAGGTTCCCATTTAGTGAAGTGGAAAAAGCCGAAAAATCTTTACTGCAATAAAGTTTCTCGCCGCTATCGCGGCGAGAAACTCTATCACCCTAAAGCCCATTTTCACTAACAAGCCAAATAATCGCTGTCATCGCAATAGCTCCGAGTTCCAATTCTCTTTTATTTACTGCTTCAAACACATCATTGGGTGCATGGTGGTGATCAAAATATCGCTGGCTGTTTGGGTTAACCCCACACATTACGGTTCCAAATTTGCGAAGCGGGCCAATATCGGCACCGCCACCCCCATCGGGCATATCATACACTCCATAAGGACGGAACAAGGGCAACCAGGAACGTATCTTAGCTACTTGGTCGGGTTTACCACTCAAACCTAATGTCTCCACCCCAAATCCCCCGGCATCACTTTCGACTGCAAAGAGGTGGTTTTCTTTGTTTTTCTCGGCAAAATCGGCATAGGCATTTCCACCCCGCAGTCCGTTTTCTTCATTCATAAACATCACCGCCCGAATGGTGCGTTTGGGTTTCCAGCCCAAAGCTTTGATGGCCCTTAGCACTTCTATGCTCTGTACGCAACCGGTGCCATCATCATGAGCGCCTTCAGCCAGGTCCCAGCTATCCAGGTGACCACCTACGGTCAGTATCTCCCCCGGAAACTCTGACCCCCGGATCTCGCCAATCACGTTAAAGCTGGGCACATCGGGATAATGACGACAATTCATTTTGATAAATAACTCGACATTCTTTGTTTTAGCCAGCAGATTATGCAGCCATTCCGCATCCAGGGTGCTGCAAGCCAGGGCCGGAATGGAATCAATCCCTTTTTCATACCGTGTGGTGCCGGTATGCGGGTTTTTATCCAGCGCATGTGTGACACTCCTGATCATTACCGCCACGGCCCCTAGCTTGGCCGCTTCCACCGGGCCATTACCCCGATAGCGGACTGCATCCCCATATCCTCCCTGTACCAGTTCCGGCCGCATGGGATAATTAAAAAATACGATCTTCCCTTTTACTTTTTCAGCGCCAAGCGCTTTCAGTTCTTCAAAATTGGCAACCTCTACCACCTGGGCCCGCAGTCCATTGACCGGTGTACCCACACTCATTCCGAGGGCGCAAACGGACAGAGCCTTCTGGGTCCGGCCCCAATAAACGATCCCCTTTTCCTTTTCTCCCCTCTCCCATTTAGGCACCATACAGGGTTGAAGCCATACGGTATCTGCCCCTGCCTCACGCATCATCCGCGCCGTTTCTTTTACGGCTTTCTCGGCATTGGGGGACCCGCTTAACCGTGGGCCCACTTTCTTACATAAAAAATGAAGATTGGAATACGCTTTGCCATTCTTAAGTACCTCATCCGCGATCTGGCGAAGGGCCAGGGAATCGGAGCCGGATTGGGCAAACAGAAGACTGGAGAGCAAGAGGGCGGCAAATAACAAGGCCGATTTTCTCATGTCCGTTGGTTTTGCGTTAAAACTAAAGAATAGCGGTTTTTGTAACAAATATTTGATCAGATGACCAACCATTCAACCTTATTCCTGTTTAACTTGCACAAATTACCTTAATATTACCTCAGAAATGAAGATCGGTATTGTCTGTTATCCAACGTTTGGCGGCTCAGGTGTATTAGCTACAGAACTGGGAAAAGCCCTGGCCGACAAAGGCCACCAGGTGCATTTTATCACCTACCAGCAACCTGTACGACTGGGTGCCTTTACCCCAAATATTTTTTATCATGAGGTCCAGGTACCTACCTACCCGCTTTTTGATTACCCGCCATACGAAACCGCTTTAGCCAGCACCCTGGTGGATGTGATACAGAACCACCAACTTGACCTGCTCCATGTTCATTATGCCATTCCCCACGCCGCCGCGGCTTTTATGGCCAAACAAATATTGGCTAAGGAAGGAAAACATATCCCCGTTATCACCACCCTTCACGGTACGGATATCACGCTGGTTGGCCGCGATAAGACCTATGAGCCCGTGGTTACCTTCTCAATCAATGAAAGCGATGCCATTACCGCGGTATCCAATAACCTGCGTGATGAAACCTATAGCCATTTTAAGATCACCAAAGAAATTGAAGTGATCTACAACTTTGTGGATGTAGCCCGGTTCCAGAAGAAACCCTTCGATGCCTTCCGCAAGGTGATCGCCCCGAATGGTGAAAGAATCCTGCTTCATGCCTCCAACTTCCGAAAACTGAAACGCGTGCAGGATGTGGTGAAGATATTTGCCGGAGTGCAAAAAGAAATCCCTTCCAAACTCCTCTTTGTTGGGGATGGCCCCGAACGAATGACCGCCGAAGAACTCTGCCGCACCCTTCATCTCTGTGACCATATCCAGTTTGTGGGGAAACAGGAACAAATGGAAGATATCCTGGCTATTGCCGATCTCTTTCTCCTGACATCGGAATATGAAAGCTTTGGTCTGGCCGCGCTTGAAGCCATGGCAGCGGGAGTACCGGTAATTTCCACTAATGCAGGGGGATTAAAAGAGATCAATGTAGAAGGTGTTACCGGCTACATGGGTGATGTGGGTGATGTGGATACCATGAGCAAACAAGCCCTGAGCATTTTGAAAGATGATGCCACCTTAAAAGGATTTAAAACACGGGCTGCCGAGCATGCCAGGCAGTTTGATATCCATCACATCATTCCTGTTTACGAAAAACTCTACGAGCGTTTTCTGAAATAAAAAAAGGACCAATGAATACTCTCATATTCATTGGTCCTTTTTAATTCTTTTCCCTAATTTCTTACCTCTTATTTTCTTCTCAACCAAACCTCCGGATTCACTGTTCGACTTTCATCCATCAGGATAAAATCGATCTTTCCGCCGCTGCCATCCTCATCATTTCCGGCTTTACCAAGCACCTGTCCCTGACTTACCTGATCGCCTTTTTTTACCATCACCCCGGTGAGGTTGCTATAGGTTGTAAAGTATTTGCCATGACGGATAACCACCACCATTTCATCAGCGAGCCTGGTTACACCGGCCACTTCGCCCTTGAAAATTGCCTTTACAGGGGCACCGGGATTGGTGGCAAGGGTTACCCCGGGGTTATCATCGATCAGCGGCTTGCTGTTTTCTGAAAGATAATATTCATATTTACCAAACTTGATCTTAACGTCACCGGCCACCGGCCAGGGTAATTTCCCTTTGTTCTGCTCAAAATTATCATTGAGCGCCACATCGGCCTCTGTCAGGTCAAGGTAGTTTGTTTTTGTGTTGGTGGTTGCCGGTTTATTAGCCGCATTGCCCACATCCGTGTTATTGGATTTAGGTTTATCCGCTGCTTTATTGGCTGCGGCTTCTTCGGCTGCTTTTCGTTTAGCCTCCCGCATGGCTTCCTCCCTGGCCCTTCGCACAATGGCATCAATCTGGTTTTGCAATTCACGGGAGCGCTTACGCTTTGCTGCCAGTTGCTTTTCAATATCTTTTTGCTGCGATTTTAGTTTGGTAACCACAGCGGCCTGTTCCTTCTTGGTCCCTTCCAGTTTTTTGGCCTCATCTGCCTGAACATCGAGGACCTTGCTCTTATCCGAGCGTTTGGCGATCATTTCATTCTTCCGTTGTTCAATCTTCTTCTGGGTTTCCATGATGCTGGCCACCTGTTGCTCGCGGTAATTCCGGTAACTGCGCAAATAGGCGATCCTTTTCAGGGCATCGGCAAACCCATTGGCCGAGAAAATAAAATTCAGGAAGTTGAAAGTACCCCGGTTCTTGTAAGTATAAACAATGCTTTTGGCATATTGCTCTTTCAGGGTATCCAATTGCTTTTGCAGGCGATAGATCTCAATATTGCTCAGGTAAAGATCATCATTAATGAATTTGATCTCCTTACTGATCGTGTTTAATACCCGGTTCTGCAGGTCAAGCTTCCGCTTAATCAACCCCAACTGGTTGATCGACTGCTTGGTTTGACCCTGTACCTTATTGTACATGCCTTCAATTTCTTTGATCTCGTTCTGTAATTCCTGTTTTTCCTTCTCGATCTTTTCTTTTTCAACCTGGGCCATGGCACCGGATGTCAAAAGGACCATACAGAGTCCGATAAAGATTTTCTTTTGCATGTGTCGTGGTGTGTTTAGAGGTAAAAAAAGGTAAACGGTTCTCAATAGGATTAAATTATACAAGATTAAAGCCTTGTATAATTTTTAGGAATTGTAAAGGGAAACGTTAACGTTTCATTAAACTCATACTGTTTAAAGTTAAGCTTTATATCCAATTTTGTCTTCTCAGCCACCGAGATCGTCCGGTTGGTGGAGAAATTAACCCCCTTCTTATTTTCATATTCCGAATAATTCAAATAAGCAGTCCGGTTACGAAGAACATCCACATCATCGAGTTTGCTATTCAGCACGAGATGGTCATTGTCATTAAAGGTGATCAGGTGCTTGAACCATTCGCCATAGCTAAGCAGGGAGATCATATTGGCGGAGGTGGTGTAGGAAACAAAATTGGTATCCAGAAACACCGGGTTGCCGATGATCAGGTCCTGGATGGAGCCGAGTTCAAAAGGAAGGGAAACGATTTCCTGGATATATTCGATAGAGCGGGCCTGGTACTCTTTATCCAGCTTATTCAGGATAAAAACACTGTCACGGGTCATCAGCACCCGCATGCCTTCAATACCCAGGGCACCATTGACTGAAAACCAGGCCAGGCTGTCTTTGTATAATCTGACAAATACATTCACATCATATTTCTTGCCATCACCCCCAACATAGTCAACCCCGATCTTGGCAGAAAAGGTTTGGTAACTGATACGGTTCTCATTGAGGCGGTCAAAGGCTTTGTCTATAAACCGGGCTGTATCTTCCTTGCCGGAATTGACCAGCACCACCACAGCCGTAGTATCTTTTTTTGCCATGGCTGTCTGTATCTGTTTCGTGGAACGACAGGAGGCCATCACCAGGATAGCCGCCACGGCTGCCAATAAGAAAATGGGGTTTTTCGTCATGATTATTTTAATTCCGAATACTGGTTAATTACTGAATGAGATGCTTTATCGGGTTGTTTTTCACGAATTCTGTACCACAATATGCTAATAAATTACTGTTTTCCTGTGTGACCAAAGCCACCATCACCCCGCTGGGTTTGTTCCAGGGCTTCCACCTCAACCCATTCTGCCCTGGCAATTTGTTGAAACACCAGTTGCGCGATCCGATCGCCGGAAACTATCCTCTGTTCTTCCAAGGAGAGGTTGATCAGAATGACCTTGATCTCGCCCCGGTAATCCGCATCAATGGTACCCGGGGTATTCAGACAGGTGATCCCCTGCTTTATGGCCAATCCACTCCGGGGTCTTACCTGGGCTTCATATCCCTCCGGTATCTCAACAAAGAGCCCTGTAGGTATTAACGTCCGCTCCATGGGTTTCAGTACAACGGGTTCCTTCAAGTCTGCCCGCAGATCCATTCCCGATGAACCTGAAGTTGCATAGGCAGGAAGCGGGTTTGAGGAGTGGTTGATTATTCGAATGGTCATGAAGCAATTGGCTTTTTCAATGAGTTTGGGGTTATGATACGAAAGATGGGCTTAGCCAACCGGCTAGTACCTTTCCATAAGCACAGTGGCATAAGCCACCACACCTTCCTCCCGTCCAACAAAACCCAGTTTCTCGGTGGTGGTTGCCTTAATTGAAATATCATGCGGGGTTAAGCCCAAAATCGACGCAATGGTTTCCTGCATCAGGTGGACATGGGGTTTGATCTTTGGCGCCTCCAGACAGAGTGTACAATCTATGTTTACAACCCTGTACCCCTTCTGATGCACCAGGTCAGAGGTTCTCTTTAGCAGGATCTTGCTGTCTATATCCTTGAACTCTGCAGAAGTATCGGGAAAGTGGGTTCCTATATCTCCCAGGGCCAGCGAACCCAGCATCGCATCACAGATGGCATGCAACAATACATCGGCATCACTATGCCCCAATGCGCCTTTGGCATGGGGGATCTTAACCCCTCCCAACCACAGGTCACGGCCCTCTACAAGACGGTGAAAATCAACTCCGGAACCAATACGAAAGGACATGATAAAGTTTGGGGCAAAATTAAGTCTTGCAGCTAAGAAATAGGGAATAAAAAAATAAGGAATGAGAATTGAATCCTCATTCCTTATTTCTAATTTTTTTAAGCGTATTTCTTACTCAGCGCCACCCAGGTCAAAATGCAGGGAGAAGCGGAGGGTGTTTGACAGCGGGTTTCTATCAACGCCACTACCAGAAGGCAGCAGGTAGGAGAAATCGAGACCAAAGCTGCTGTATTTGATACCCACACCGGTAGCAAAATAACGGCGGTTACCCTTGGTCTTGTCTTCGTGGAAATAACCGGCACGCAGGGAGAACTGGTCGTTGTAGGTATATTCAGCACCTACAGAAACCTGGAACTCACGAATCTCTTCGCTAAAACCACCGGGAGCATCTCCAAAAGAGCTGAACCAGCTTCCAACCACGCCTTTGCTGTAATAGTCATCGATCTGTTGTTGGGAAGCGGGGCTGGCAGGAGGAGTCGGAACCAGCAGTTTGTTGATATCCACACCAAACATCAACTTGTTGCTTTCATTGAATACTTTGGTATAGGTAGTTCCCAAACCAAGGTTGGCGGGAATAAAGTCTTTTTGATCGGCATTATCTGTATAAGAAATCTTGGAACCGAGGTTGCTCAGAACGGCACCAAAAGCCCAACCCTGACCGGCTTCATTACGTCCGTTTGTATAGAAGGAGACATCACCGGCCACTGCATTACCAGCTTTGTAGGTATTACCGGCAGCAGCGCCACCAGCCAGGTTTGAATAGATATATTTCAAACCTACACCAATTGCTGAACGCTGGGAAAGTTTGCGGGAGTATCCGAAATCCAGTCCAAATTCACGGGGACGGAATGTATTCAGGTCATTACCCTGGTTGTCGGTAAACTGGATATTACCCAGGTTGAAATAACGAAGAGAGCCGGAAATAGCGCCTTCTTCACCCAGTTTGTAATAGCCGGAAATAGCAGCCAGATATACATCATTCAGGATCTGCTTGAGCCAGGGAGTATATGAAGCGGAGATACCGCCCACTTTTTCATTGAACGGAGTCTTAGCCAGGTTCCAAAAACCAGAGTTGGCATCAGCCGAAGTAGCGATGGCCAGGTCACCCATACCAGCAGCACGGGCATCCGGGGCTATGCGGAGGAAAGGAACAGCAGTGGTCACCACATTCAATTTCTCCACCTGTGCCGAAGAAAGAAAAGGCACACATACGGACATGATAAATGCTACAGCAGTTAGTTTAATAGCAGTTGGTCTCATCATTAAGAGTTTAAATTATTGGTGTGTAAATATATGGTAAAATGAAAATTTCAGTCTCAAAATGAAATTTTTTCTTCTGACAATCAAAAAACTACAAGTTTCTCGATAATGGTATTTGATTTCAATTGCGGAGTGGAGACGCGGAGCTTGTACAGATAAACGCCCCTGCCGATTCTGGCACCATAATCATCGCGACCGTCCCATTCGACTTCACTTGAACGGTTTCCGGGGGTGTTTATTGTCCGGGAAATACGTTTTATTATTTTTCCTGAGATAGTAAATATCTGGATATCAACGCGTAAGTCCTCCCCGGGGTGGTTATGCTCAAACCAAAAATTCGTGTGGGTGGTAAAAGGATTGGGATAGTTCAATACTTTGCTGATTATCAACGATTCATCATTCATAACCTCAAATGCCAGCTCTGTCTCGGAGGAATTGTTTACCACATCCCAGGCTTTTATCGTTAACCGGTGGGGCCCGGGCTCAAAGGCCGGTAGTTGAAACCGGAGGCCGCCCGCCTGGTAACCGTCCTCGTCGGCCTCATAAAAATCATTGAGAATGAAAAACTTATCGTTGTTTCCATCGATGGTAACCACAATATCATGGCCTATCCCCGACTGAATCGTGTTGATACCGGATGAGTCCTTGAACCGAAGTATCAGCACGGGCCGGGTATTGGACAGGCCCCCATTCACAAACTTCTCATCATTGAGCCAGGCCCTGATCTCGGGTCCTTCCTGGTCATTATCGGCGAGACCGGTATTTCCACCGGATACAAACTGGGTGAAATAACCACCGGCTTCCCTGCTCCCATTTTCTGCATAAAAACTCATCTTCCCCGATCCAAAGGAGGGGTTGAGGTCGCGTGGCACTTTGAACTCCACGGTAAACCGTCCATCCCTGACCGTTGATTTTCCCCGAAACAATACAATATCCCTGGTCTGGTAATCCCTGACCGGACTTCCCGGGTCATTTCCAAGTGTCCGGGCCGTTCGCTCTTTGTCAAAAATGCTGGTAAACGCGCTTCCCTGAAAACCCGTCTGGATATTTCCCTGGGCATCTGTTACCACGGCCTCGATTCGCACTTTTTCAAGGGCGCTTAAGGTATCTGTCTGGTTGACCGGTATCCCGTTGATGGTTTCCGCGCGTACCGACAAGGTTGGGAAACCCAATGTCAGGGCCGGGTCGCCCAGCAGGGTAAACTTTCGATTGTTGACAATATCCGTTGAATTCTGATAGGTGAAATTTTTTCCTTCTTTTACAGCCTCGCCCAGACTTCGGTAGCTGCCATCCGGTTTGGGGGCCAGCGCAATGGACAGGTAGTTGTTATTCATCACCCGGTTACTAAAAGCAAACACCAACCGGGTCGTTGTCATAAGGGCTATGCCCCCTGTTTTTGCGCGGAGCAGGATATCCTCCCCCATGGATTGGGAGAATGGGTTATCATAAGGGGCAAAATCACAGGTAGCCGTGATAAACAAGGGCAAACGGTTGAGGTTATTCCAGGAATTTACCTGCTCCTGGTCAAGCACCACTTCTTCGGCTAGCCGGCGAAAACTACCATGACCATTGTAGTTCCAGATCAGGGTACCATTCACAACGCGGTTTCGCACCAGGTCATTTACCACCGGATACCTTTCCGCCCCGGAAACCGTTTCCTGTGGAAAAGCATCGAGGTAGATTTTCTCCATATCCAGCAAGGGATTGGCATTTGTAGAATTGATGGAAATGATTTCCGCATCCTCCACATGCAGGTTCTGGTCTTCATCATCCGCAATAAAAAGTACCCGGTTTCTCCAGGCGCCAAAACTGGCCTTGTCATGATAAGCGATCACTTTGTCCACGTAGGAGGAAGCCTCATCCGGGGTCTTTGCCGGAATACGCCCGATCCCGATATCCAGCAGATTGGTGACGAGTTGGGAGTTGATATCCTCCTGATCATCGAGGTACCCAAAAAAATCATCACTCGTATAGGTGCTAAGCGGATCGAGAGAGACAGAGGTCTGGTAACAGGGAACCAGGTTTGTATTTCCTTGCAGCCGTTCTTTATAATCATAGGAAGCATCTCCGAAAAGTGCCAGGTACCGGGGCGCTTGTACACCTGCCTGAAGGGCTTTGTCATAAAACATCTTTACACAATTCCTAATGGCGGTGGGATCCGGTTGTCCGGATGAAAACTCGTTATAGATACCGGTGGTCGTCAATACCACCACATTAAGCTGGTTTCTTTGCCGGTGAAATTGGGCCAGGCGATTGGCTTGCGCCTGCAACAACGGGGGGCAAATAATCAGGTAATCAGGATTGGCTATCCCATGGATATCCTGATTGGCCATCCTGCCCTGTGCCACCGGTGCCAGGTAACCCTGAAAGGCAATATACTCGCGCGTTTCGGGGGCCGGGTCGCTAAACCGGAATTCGGTCCCTGTAAGTACACCCGTCTTTTTTACCGGCAGCAGGGGGTTTGTAATATCCCAAACCTGTATGGAAGTACCCGCCCCACTGATCTGGTATTCCACCAGGGGTTGTCCGGTAACAGTGGGGTCCCGGAAATCAAGCTGGTTTATGCCAGTCAGGTCCAGCGGTTTCCGGTGAAAAACCTCGATCCAGTTTAGCCAGGCTTGTGAGTTAAAACTACCCGGCACATAGGTATAGGTCAGCCTCAGTGTGGAGCCCGGGCTATTGGTGGTGATCACCGGTTCTTCTTCCCGGGCAAAAAGGTCATAGGCGCCGGAACTGGTTGCCGGGATATTTACCTGGGAAACGGGCAGGTCATTCATTTTAATGTCAAAGCGGCCGGGTGTTCCGATACTCCTTGCCACCAGCCTGCTTCGAACTGTAACGGGCTGTCCGGGAACATAGGTGCCGGGGAGGGTAAACTGCCTTGTCAGGGTTTTTCCGGGGGCATCCGAAAATTCTTCTCCATACCATTCCTTGCCACTGGATAGCAGGTTTACGGTGTCTAATTCATGGGCATAGCGAAAAAGAAAGGAATTGGTACTGACAGCAGGAGTTCCACCTGGCAAGGAACCTGGAATCCGCAAGCCATTGCCTCCTATGGTAAGAAAGTAATAAACGGTATCGGAGTAGAGGTTTTTGGTATGTCTGAAAGCCCCTATGACGGGATCCGGGTTCCAGGCATCGGGACCCGGGGAATAAAAAAGGACCTGGTCATTCCCATTGATGATCCCGTCGCCCCCATCTTCAACCAGGATGGCGTTTTCCACCAGGTCATCGGGTGGGATGACGGCATTTGATTCGGGCAACATGCCCCCGCCATACCCAAAAAGCCGGAGGGAATTGGAGCTAATGCCGGAAGGAAGGCCCAGGCTGGTCAGGAAGGGGAGGTCCATCCGGTAAACCCCGGCCCTGGTAACCGCTATCCGGTACCAGTTGCCAGTGGAAAGCAGGGAGTGGTCGCGGTAAACGCGCTGGGCTGAAACCGACAACAGGGTCAGGCTCAAGACCATACTCACCAAAATCCGTCTTTTCCCGGAGGGTAGAATCCACATACAAAAAAAGTAAATCTGCTTTCTATCGTTTGTCGAAAGTAGCTAAATTCGCAAACCCTATCCAGCATAAAATTTGTATTGTAATACAATATTTTAGTCCCGCTGGCCGTTAAATCTGTTCCAAAACCTGGGTTTTGGCGAAAAACAAATATTGATCACAATGAAAGTGAAAAGCTTATTAATCCTATTATCCTCAGCCGTTTTGCTGGTTTCCTGTAAAGGGAAGGGACTTTTTGGAAAAAAGAAGTACGAAAAGTCTGAAGTAACTGGCTGGAACTACAATGACAAGAAAATGGGTGGTTACCAGGTTGCTAAATCCCGCGAACAGGGATTGGGTCCTGGACTGGTCTTTGTACCCGGTGGTACCTTTACCATGGGACAGACCGAAGAGGATGTAATGTCCGATTACAACAACGTACCCCGTCGTGTAACGGTTACCTCCTTCTACATTGACCGCACCGAAGTCGCCAACGTCCATTACCGCGAGTACATCCATTGGTTGAACCGCGTATTCGACCCCCAGGCCGATCCTGCGTACCAGCAGATCGTAGATGCCGCCCTACCGGATACTCTGGTATGGCGCTCTGAACTAAGTTATAATGAACCCCTGGTGGAATATTATTTCCGTCACCCCTCCTTCAATGAATATCCGGTGGTAGGTGTAACCTGGAGACAAGCCTATGATTTCTGTCTCTGGCGCAGCGACCGTGTCAACGAAGGCGTGCTGATGAATAAAGGCTACCTCAATGGCCAGACCATCCAGGCCCAACAAGGTCAGGATAACTTCACCACTAAATCATACCTGCTGGGATTGTACACCAATGTACAGCCTGGTAAAGTATCCAAAAAAGACAAGCTTCAAACTCCCATGGGTACCCCCCGTACCAATGTGACCTTTGAAGATGGTATCCTTCTTCCCGATTACCGTCTGCCTTTTGAAGCAGAATGGGAATATGCCGCCTATGGTTATGTAGGCCAGAACCCCCGCCCCAGCCCCAAGGAAGGCAAACGCGGTGAGGAACTGATCATGAACAAACAGGTTTATCCCTGGAGCCAGAACGTGAATGGCCTGCGCGACAGCCGCCGTGGTTCCTGGCAGGGCGCCTTCCTCGCCAACTTCAAGCGTGGAAATGGTGACTATGCCGGTGTGGCCGGTGGTCTGAATGATGATGCCATCTATACCGCTCCTGTTAAAGCCTTCTTCCCGAATAACTTTGGTCTTTATAATATGGCCGGTAACGTAAGCGAATGGGTAATGGACGTTTATCGTCCCGTAACCTGGGATTACGATGATGTAGCCTCCTTCCGTGGTAACAAATACCAGAAGTTGTACATCGCCGACTCTACTTCCAGCGACCCCACAACGCGTTATGAACTCGACAGCATTGGTCGTGTGAAGAAGTCCTTCGTAACCGATGCTGAAAGCCGCAGCCGCCGCAACTACCAGCGTGGTAACGTGATCAACTTCCTGGATGGTGACTCCCTGTCCCAAGCCTCTTATGGCTATGGCCAAACCACCCTCATCAGCGATAAATCACGGGTATTCAAAGGTGGTAGCTGGAACGATATGGCCTACTGGCTTAGCCCCGGCGCCCGTCGCTTCATGGAAGAAGACCAGGCCAGCTCAACCGTTGGTTTCCGCTGCGCCATGGACCGCATGGGTAGCACTGAAGGTAACGGTCGCAAAACCGGTCAATGGTGGAAGAGCCGCCGTCAAAAACGCTAACAGCTTTTCATTTCATATTTGTAAGGCCCCGGATTCTCCGGGGCTTTTTTGTTGTTAAATTGCAGCATGACCATTCCGCAACTGTACGAACTATATAAAGAACACCCCTCCGTTCAAACCGACACCCGAAAACTCCTGCCCGGAGATATCTTTTTCGCCCTCAAAGGCCCCAGCTTCAACGGGAATCAATTTGCCCAAAAAGCCCTTGACTCCGGTGCCGCCTATGCGGTTATCGATGAAAAAGAATTTGAAGTTCCCGGAAAAACCATCCTGGTGGAAGATGTACTCACCTCTTTGCAAGAACTAGCCAAACATCACCGGCTCCAATTTCAATCCATCCCCTTTTTAGCCATCACCGGAAGCAACGGAAAAACAACCACCAAAGAATTAATCCATGCGGTGCTTTCCTCCCAATACATTACCTATACCACCGAAGGCAATCTCAATAACCATATCGGTGTGCCTCTGACTATCTTGAAGATCCGTGCTGATGCAGAAATGGCCATCATCGAAATGGGGGCCAATCACCAACGCGAAATTGCCGGATATTGCACCTATGCCTTTCCTACCCACGGACTGATCACCAATTGTGGCAAAGCCCACCTGGAAGGATTTGGAGGAGTGGAAGGGGTACGAAAAGGAAAAGGAGAATTATATGACCATCTCCGCACCCATCAAGGTACAGCCTTTGTGATGGATGACTATGATTACCTGCATGAAATGAGCAAGGGCATTCCCCAAATCATTTTTTATGGCACACAACATGGGAGCGTCACGGGAACCATTGAAAAAAGTGAACCTTTTGCCGAAGTGAAGATCACAAAAGGCGCTGACCTGGGCATCATCAAAACCCAACTGGTGGGAGAATACAACCTCCCTAATATTTTGGCCGCCGTAACCATCGGGAAATATTTCAATGTACCGGATGAAAAGATCAAAAACGCGATCGAAACCTATACACCTTCCAATAGCCGCTCGCAGCTTGTACAGAAAGGGACCAATTCCATTATCCTGGATGCTTACAACGCTAACCCCAGCAGCATGAAACTGGCAATTGAAAATTTTGCGCGGTCTTACTCCGGAAAAAAGATACTCCTGCTGGGGGCTATGGCTGAATTGGGCGATGAAAGCCTGCAAGAACACCAGGACATAATAGACCTGATAAGCAGGTACCAATGGGAAAACGTAATACTGGTTGGAGGGGATTTTGCCAAACTCCCCCACCCCTATAATCAATTTGCGACGTCCAAAGAAGCGGGCCAATGGCTTAAGAACCATCCGGTTGAGAATGCCTATTTCTTAGTTAAGGGTAGCCGGTCCATGCGGATGGAAGACGCGATTTAAAGCGGATGTGAAGAAAGGATATGTAGCCTTTTCGCCGGGGGTTTCCGTGAACTTAACCCTCAAAAGCTATAACTTTATTTTACCATAAACGAAAAACACCGTTGACTGCCCGTCTTTATAGAAAGCTCCTGCCCCTACTGTTGGGCCTTACCCTATTCCAACCCCTGAAGGCACAGGTTTCCATCAATACGAATACCGATCCAATATCACTCGCCCGGATCATGACCGGATATGGTGTACAGGTTTTCAATGCCCGCTTTACCGGGGGCAAATTCTCCGCTGGCAGTTTTCAAAACAGCAATAACAACCTGGCGCTTGACAGTGGAATCGTGCTGACCAATGGCGTGGCTAAAGGTCAGGGTGGATTTATTGGGGCTGACGGTAACTCAAACCAAACAGCCTCCAACGGAATGGGGCTTCCTGGTGATGCCTTGCTGGAAGACCTGATCAACAATGCCGCCGAAACACATGATGCCTGTGTACTGGAATTTGACTTTATCCCGGCTGGCGACTCTGTCAATTTTAAGTTTGTCTTTGCCTCTGAAGAATACCCGGAATTCAATTGTACCCCTTTTAGCGATCTGTTTGCCTTTGTACTAACTGGGCCCGGATTCCCCAGGGGGAAGAACATGGCTCTGGTGCCTGGTACCAATGTACCTGTGGCCATTAACAGCATCAACAATGGGACACCCGGACCAAGTGGTCAACTTAATTTATGCCAGATGTTGGGACCAGGCTCTCCCTTCCGAAACCTGTACGTGGATAATTCCAACGCCAATATCACCTACAATGGAATGACGGTAACGCTGACCGCCGGTTCAAAAGTGACACCCTGCGTTACCTATCACCTGAAACTGGCCATTGCCGATCTGTCGGATGACGTAATGGATTCAGGTGTATTTATCCAGGCAAATAGTTTTAGTTCCACCTATGCCCGCTTTGAATATAATGGCAGCCGGGATGCTAATAATAAACCCTACCTGGTGGAAGGTTGTGCCAATGGCTCACTTTTAAAGATATTATACTCCTCCAAAGTCACGGCACCTACAGCGGTACGCCTTGGTTTTTTTGGCAGCACAGCCGATCCTGAAGTGGATGTCTCCCCACCACTATGGGAATTTCAGACCATACCTGCCAATGATTCGATCATTACCCTGCCCCTGGCCGCGATACAAGATAATTTACCCGAAGGGGTTGAAAAACTAATCATCAAAGTGGCCCCCATGATCTGTGGCAACGGGTTTGATACGGATAGTATTGAAATCGATATTCGGGAATTTATGGAATTGACCATCACGCCACCAGACCCCGTGGTATGTGAAGGAAATTCAATACAGCTCGCAGCCACTCAACCGGGACTTTCCAATTTTAACTGGTCACCGCGTAATTATCTGAACAGCTTTACCATCTCCAACCCATTATGCACGCCGCTTGATACCATTACCTATACGGTCACCGGTGAATTTTCACCGGGCTGCCGCGCCCAGGGTTTTGTTTTTGTGGATATAAAAAGCGCCGCCTCTGTCGAGTTATCAAAAACAGATATTGGGTGTATCCCCAATAGCGGAACCATAACAATACAGGTGAGTCAGGCGTGGGTGAATCCGGAATTTTCCATTAATGGATCCCCTTTTAGCCCAAACAATCAATTCACCGGTCTGGCCCCAGGCAGGTATATCATTGATGTGCGGGATGCCACCGGATGTACGGCCCAAAAAGATATTACCCTGGTACAGCTTCCTCCGTTGCAAATTACCGCGCAGATTAACAGATCGGCATCTTGCAGCGGACAGGATGGGGAAATCAAAATCGGTGGTTCCGGCGGGCAGGCCCCCTACCTTTTTTCCATTGATGGGGTCAATTACCTGAGCACCGCGGTGTTCACGATCACAGGTGGGAACCAGGTTTTGTATATCAGGGATCAATTGAATTGTGTAGCCTCCATGCCCCTGGTGGTTCCAGCCGATCCGCCGCTTGTCCTGAATGCCTCCATCACCGCCGATTCCTGCCGGGGGCAGGCAGATGGGTCTATTCAGATGATCGCCACGGGTGGTACCGGTGTTTATACTTTTTCATTAGACGGGTCCACTCCCCAATCTTCTTCCTTATTCCCTGCCGTAGCAGGCAGTCATGCTGTAACGGTGGAGGATGACCGGGGATGCAGGGGCAATCTTGATGTTACCGTACCGCTGAATAATACCCTTTACATCAACCCCGGAAATGACACGCTGGTATGCGAAGGCACTTCGATCCGGATGAGGGCGCAAACAAACGGTACCCGTTTTACCTGGACCCCGGCAACCGGATTGGATGACCCGACAGCCCTGAACCCACTTGCATCACCACCCGCCTCCACTTCTTACACCGTTATTTCCGAGTCGGGTTTGTGTCAGGTGCAAGGCTCTATAAACATCACATTTATTCCTGCCCCGGTGACACAGGCAGGCCCCGATCAGGTAATCTGTCATGATGGGACTACCACCATCCGTGGTTCTGGAAATGGATTGCTGACCTGGCACCCCACCAATCTTTTTGCAGATCCCTCCCAACCGGTTCAAACGGTTAACCCGGTACAAACTACCACCTATTGGCTTCAGGCGGTTAATGAGACCGGATGTCTGGCTGTTCGTCCCGATTCAATAACCGTGACCGTGTTGCCCGTGTTGATGGTGGATGCAGGCCCCGATACCATTGCCTCCATCGGACAAACAATCCAGCTCCGTGGAAAAGGGAGCGATCCCGGTGATTTATTCCTTTGGACACCTTCCGTGGGGCTTTCTGATCAAACCCTGGCAGAACCCATGGCCACCATTACACAGGATATCATCTATGTCCTTCGCGTTACCAATGCCGCCGGTTGCACGGATACCGATTCTGTTAAGATCAGGGCCTTCAAAGGACCAGATATCTATGTGCCAAGCGCTTTTACCCCCAATGGCGATGGCCGAAATGACCTGCTGCGGGCATTACCCGCCGGTATCAGCCGCTTCCTGTACTTCAGGGTGTACAATCGATGGGGACAACTCGTATTTCAATCAAGTGACTACCGCATCGGCTGGAATGGCAGCATTAACGGACAGCCCTCTCCTTCCGCCACCTTTGTATGGGTGGCCGAAGCCCTGGACTACAACGGACAAAGAATGATCCGGAAAGGTACGGTGACCCTGATCCGGTGATTGAGGAACAACAGGCTTTCACTAATTTTGTAAACGACCCAAACATTATGGACCTCAAGCAATATTTTCCCCAGTTCGAACCCGAGCTTCTGGATATCATCGATAAGCAAGCCGTTGAAAAGAATTTCCCCGCCGGTGAAACCATCATGCGCACAGGGCAGTACATTAAATCGACCATCCTCGTCCTTTCAGGTCGTATTAAAGTGTACCGGGAGAATGAAGATGGTGGGGAGTTCCTGATGTACTATCTCGGACCAGGGGAGGCCTGCGCCGTTTCCATGACATGCGCCATTCAATCACGCACCAGTGAGGTTATGGCCAGGGCCGAAGAAGATACAGAAGTGCTGATGGTTCCCATCCATCTGATGGATGACCTGATGAATAAATACAAAAGCTGGTACCAGTTTGTGGTCCAAACCTACCGTTCACGTTTTGATGAACTATTAACCGTGATCGATAATATTGCTTTTCGGAACATGGATGAACGTCTTGAATTCTACCTCAAGCGCCATGTAAATGAAAAAGGAAAGAACATGATTGAACTGTCTCACCAGCAAATCGCCGATGACCTGCATACATCACGGGAAGTGATCTCACGCCTCTTAAAGAAAATGGAACAACGCAACCTGGTGAAACTGCACCGGAACGTAGTAGAATACCTGCAATAAGCCCGCTGGTTATAATCGCTGACCAATCATCCGCAGCACGGCGGCCGGACCTGTATGAAATGGCCCTTCTTCCAGGATTATCTCTTTCTGGCCACACTCCATCAAATGAAGAAAAGGAAAATCATCGCATAATGTTGGTGCATCATACAACATGCTTTCTTCTTTAGGCCCGCCGCTCTTAAATTGTAATTGTTCTTTGGCAAAGGCCTCCAGGACAAGGAGTCCGCCCGGACGGATTGATTTATAAATCTGTTCGTGAAAACGTTTGCGTATGTCCGGGGTCACATGAACATAAATAAGCGCTACCGCATCATAGGTATCACCCGCTTTAAACAGGGAAAGGTCTTGCAGGCGATAGTCGATTGCAAGACCTTCCTTTCTGGCTGCTGTCAGGGCCTTATCCCTGGCCACTTCGCTAAAATCAAAAGCGGTTACTTTCCAACCTTTCCGGGCCGCATAGAGGGCATTTCTGCCCTCCCCCTCTGCCGGCAATAACAAACTACCCGGTTCTCGTGTATCGATGAATTGTTTAAAATACTGATTGGGCATGGCCCCATATACCCAAGGGGTCTCGTTGTACCGTTGGTTCCAAAATGACTTCATGCCACGCTGGTTCAAGATTCTTTATCCTGTTTTACCAACAACCTTTCTTCAATCACCTGTTTGAATACCTTCTTGGGAAATGCACCCGGCTGCATCATTGGCTGGCCATCCACCGGAATGAAAAGGAAGGTAGGGATACTCTGGATCCCAAATACGGCCGACAATTCCATTTCAGCCTCGGTGTCCACTTTATAGATCACCAACTCTCCTTCATATTCATCACTTAACTCTTCCAACACAGGAGCTACCATTTTGCAAGGCCCGCACCAGTCGGCATAAAAGTCGATAATGGCAGGCTTGGTGCCTTTGTACTTCCATTCCTGCTCGGTTGTATAATCAAAAACCTTGTCCTTGAAGTCCTGTGTGGTCAGTCTGACTGTTGCCATAATGAATGTTTGAACAACAAAGTTACGAAATCCGGATACGCGGGTTGGTGATATAGGTCACCTGGGAACGCAGGGATATAACCACAGAGGCACGGAGGCGCAGAGGTTATTTATTCCTTGCAACTTACTGTTAATTATAGATGAATCAACAGCCACCTTTCTGATCAGAAAAGGAACAAAAATAATCTCTGTGCCTCCGTGCCTCTGTGGTTAAGTAGTTCTTCCCCAACCTATAACTCTGTATTCTGTTTCTGAAAGGAACTCTTCTCCAACCCCGTCTTACTCAACTCTTTAAACCCACCCCGGATGTTCACCAGGTTATGAAAGCCACGGGCCTTGAGGATGGAGCTGGCTATGACCGAACGGTAACCCCCGGCGCAATGGATATAGTATTTCTTTTCCTTATCCAGTTCTGCCATGTGGCTGTTGATGAAGTCAAGCGGGAAATTCTCCGCGCCAATCAGGTGTTCGGTATCAAACTCACTCTTTCTGCGCACATCCAGCAGGTGGATCTCGTCGTGGTGCCCTGCATATTTATTGGCAAAATCTTCTGCCGAGATTTCCACTACAATATCGGTTTCCTCGCCGGCTTCCTTCCAGGCATCCACCCCGCCTTTCAGGTATCCCTGAGTGTTATCATAGCCGACCCGAGAAAGTCGTATTACCGCTTCTTCTTCCTTACCCTCATCCGTGATCAGCAGTATCGGCTGCTTCAGATCGGTGATCAGCGTTCCAGCCCAGGGGGCAAACATATCATCAAGACCAATAAAGATCGATCCGGGAATATGACCACGGGCGAAGGCATCTTTGTTCCGTGTATCCAGTACCAGCGCCTCCATGCTTTCCCATACTGTCTGAAACTCCTTCACGGTAAGAGGTCTGTTTCCCTGAGCAATCACTTCATCCACCGATTGACAACCGGTAATATTCATGATCACATTTTGGGGGAAATACTGAGGGGGCTCTACCAGTCCGTCCGTAACGGCTTTGATAAATTCTTCCTTTGTCATATCCGCCCGAAGGGCGTAGTTGAACAGTTTCTGGTGACCCAGGGTATCCACGGTCTCCTTGCTCATGCTTTTGCCACAGGCGCTGCCGGCGCCATGACCGGGATATACGATCACTTGGTCGGCGAGGGGCATGATCTTGTTCCGCAAGGAATCATACAAATGGCCTCCCAAAATTTGCGGAGTGATCTCGGCTTTTACTTTCTGAACCAGGTCGGGGCGACCAACATCCCCGATAAACAGGGTGTCACCGGTAAAGATGGCATGGTCTTTCCCATTTTCAT
This sequence comes from Chitinophagaceae bacterium, assembly GCA_041916555.1. GTDB lineage: Bacteria > Bacteroidota > Bacteroidia > Chitinophagales > Chitinophagaceae > SpSt-398. The sequence goes on from JAYRZH010000004.1 coordinate 63,492, forward strand.
CCACCAATAAATAAGTGGTTGATTCCATGGTATGCCCCGGTGTATGCAATACTTTAATGTAAACATCCCCCAACTTTAGAACTTCTCCATCTTCCGCTACATGCGCTTCATAAGCCGGTTTGGCTGTTGGACCAAACACAATGGTGGCGCCGGTCTTTTTAGCGAGGTCCACATGACCGGACACAAAATCAGCATGAAAATGGGTTTCCAGCACATACTTTATTTTGGCCCCGTTCTTTTCCGCCCTGTCGATATAAGGTTTGGGCTCCCGCAGTGGATCGATAATTGCGGCTTCGCCTTTGCTTTCGATGTAATAGGCCGCTTCGGCCAGGCAACCGGTATAGATCTGTTCGACCTTCATAAAAAAGAATTTTTATAATAAATGATTTTTATGGCAAGATCCAGGCGATGCTGGAAGTATCAAATTTCACCCCTCCACCTCCGCAATTCAGTGCCTCGGGTTACAGATTGGACTGACCTTTGTCATATTCCTGCCTGACGAAAGTCAATTTTCACCTCTGTGATAATTATCACGACAAGCCCCATCATTAAATCGTACCTGTGCATCTTAAACGAATGCCATATGTTAGCTCATCACCAGGTTGTTATTATCGGAGGGGGAAATGCAGGCATTTCCGTAGCCTCCCAATTGCTCCGAAAGGATAAGAAACTCGATATCGCCATTGTTGATCCGGCCGAATATCATTATTACCAACCCGCCTGGACACTGGTAGGTGCCGGGGCCTTTGATGTCCAAAAAACCCGTCGCCGCGAAGAAGAGGTTATGCCCAAGGGCGTTACCTGGATCAAAGAACGGGTAGAAAGCATGCAACCGGCGGAAAATGCCATCACCCTTTCGGGAGGCAAACAAATCAACTACCATTTCCTGGTGGTTGCCCCCGGTATTCAACTCAATTGGCATGAAATAAAAGGGCTCAAGGAAACGCTGGGGAAAAACAATGTATGCTCAAACTATAGTTTCGACCATGCTCCTTATACCTACGAAACATTGAAAAACTTTAAAGGAGGCAAGGCCATTTTTCATAACCCCCATACACCTGTGAAATGTGGAGGGGCGCCTCATAAGATCATGTATCTCGCCGCTGATTATTTCCGGAAACACAAATTGCTTGATAAAACAGATATCCAATACTGGAGCGGTTCGGCGAGATTGTTTGCCGTTCCCAAATATGAAGCCACCTTGCTCAAGGTTTGTGAGCGCGCCAATATCAAACTCAACTTCAATGTAAAACTGGTTGAAATCGACGGACCTGGTAAAAAGGCCAGGTTCATTGGGTTTGGAGAGAATAACCTGAACCAGGAGTATTGGGTTGAATTTGACATGATCCATGTAACCCCACCGCAAAGCGCTCCTGATTTTGTGCGCAATAGTGTATTGGCCAATGAAGCAGGTTGGGTGGATGTAAACAAAAATACCCTGCAACACAACCGGTTCAACAATGTGTTTTCTTTGGGCGATGCGGCCGGTCTGCCCATCAGCAAAACCGGAGCGGCCATCCGAAAACAGGCGCCTGTATTGGTATCAAATCTCCTGGCAGCCCTGAATGGACAAACCCTGACGGCCAATTATACAGGTTATACCAGTTGCCCCCTGGTGACCGGCTATGGCAAACTGGTATTGGCAGAATTTGATTACGATAACAATCCCATGGAGACCTTTCCATTTGACCAGAGCAAAGAAAGATGGAGCATGTATGTGCTGAAAAAGAAAGTGCTGCCCTGGTTATACTGGAATAAGATACTGTCGGGAAAGGCCTGAGGAGATGTTTGTGAATCCGGAGAAAATCAGGTATCCACTAACCCAGCGCAAAAAATGCTACCTTCCCTTCTCAATAATAAACCATGAAAAAACTCCCCTTTTTTCTGCTTTTTCTTATTTCCTTATCCCTGTTCTCCCAGGAAAAGAAATTCAAGATCGTATATGACCTGGTGAGTGCCGACACAGCGGACTACAGTGCGGTGGTCAGGCAATTTAACAATATCCTGAAGTTGGCGCCCGATGCGGAACTGGAAGTGGTTTGCCATGGCCCCGCCTTGGCAATGGTCATGAAGGAAAAAAGCAATGTGGCCGAGGGTATGGAGACCCTGAGATTAAAAGCAAAAGTGAGTTTCAAAGCCTGCGCCAACAGCATGCGGCGGATGAAGGTAGAGCCTTCCCAACTGCTACCCCAGGCCGATATCGTACCCGTAGCCATTTTGGAACTGGCTGAAAAACAGATGGAAGGATGGAGCTATATAAAAGCCGGTCACTAACAATAGGGCACTGCGATGATGTGATTGTTATCACCGGGGTTCTCTGCAGGTTGTATCAACTTTGCAGAAACAATTAAAGATATGAGCATAAAAGAAATCGTTCAGAAAAAAGTAGGTACCATCATTGATGTGCGCAGCCCCGGTGAATTGGTAGAAGGCTATATCCCGGGATCAGTCAATATCCCGGTTTCGGAAATCCCTTACCGAATCGAGGAGATCAAAAAAATGGAAGGCCCCCTGGTATTTTATTGCCGCTCGGGTAGCCGCAGTGGCATGGCCCTGATGATGGTGCAATCTGCCGGCATCCGCACAGAAATGCATAATGGTGGCGGGTATTTCGATATGGTCAACCACCTCAACTGATTTCATGTTAAAACACCTTCGTTCCGGCTGGACCCTGCTAAAATTCGTGCGGGTAGGCCTGGGTTTGTTAATTTTGTACGGCGGTATCGAGGCTGGCAGTGCCGGGAATATCTTTCTTGGATCGGTTTTCACGCTTCTGGCCCTTGTAGCCCCGGGTACCTGCTGTGCCGGTGGAGCCTGCCCAATAGAACCGGTGCAAAAAACCGGTGCAAGCCGCAAAGACCAAGAAATGATCGAATATGAAGAACTGGCTTCTAAATAATAAACTTTTGATCACGGGAGTGATACTGGGTGGCATTGGTGGATATCTTTACTGGCAACAGATCGGTTGCACCAGTGGAACCTGTCTTATCACTTCAAAGTGGCATAACAGCACCGCATACGGCGCCATCATGGGTGGCTTGTTCTTTAGTATTTTCAAAAAAACCACATGACGAATCCCAACCCGCCCAGGGGTTACCTGGCCTCTACCCTTACCTGTCGATGCCCACGCTGTCGCGAAGGCAAACTCTTTAAGAATCCCCTGAAGCTGAAATGGAAGGGTAACCTGGAAATGAACGAACACTGCCCAGTTTGCGGACAACGCACCGAAATTGAAACGGGTTTTTATTATGGCACTGCTTATGTCAGCTATGCCTTAACCGTTGCCCTGAGTGTGGCCACTCTGATAGCCTGGTGGGTCATCATCGGTTTGTCGGCCCAGGACAAACGATTTTTTGTGTGGATGGGTTTCAATGCCGTCTTCCTCATTCTGCTGCAACCCTGGATCATGCGTCTGTCCAGAAGTATATGGATCTCCTGGTTTGTAAAATATGATCGCCACTGGCGGATGGAAGCCAAATAAAAAATCAAACCGTTCCCATCGCCCGGTCAAGGTGAACATATCCCCCGTCCACGTGGATCAACTGCCCGGTGGTATGGCTGGATAAGGGAGATAGCAGGAATACGGTCATATCGGCGATCTCTTCCGCTGTGGTAAATCTCTTCTCCAAAGGAATCCGGGAAACGATCTCTTTTAGTTTTTTCTGGCCATCCGGCAACCCGTTAATCCACTTCTCATAAAGCGGCGTATAACATTCCGCTACGATGACCGCATTCACACGGATGGAGTACTTAGCCAGTTCTACCGCCCATTCACGGGTTAGGGCATTCCGGCCTCCATTGGCAGCCGCATAGGCGGATGTGCCACCCTGACCGGTTTCAGCCGTTTTGGAACTGATATTGACTATGCTTCCTTTCGACTTTTTTAATGCTGGCAAGGCATGATGCGCCAGCAGGTAATAATGGACCAGGTTCCTGTGCAGGCTTTCCATAAACCGGGGATAATCCCCATTTTCCAGCCCCACGCCGTCATTGACCCCGGCATTGTTGACCAGGCCATCAATCCGGCCATACATTTCCCCTATTTTCCCTATTGCCTTCTCACATTGTACCGGATCCGACAACTCAGCAGTAATGGCCCCGCCCTTAGCTCCACGGGTTTCCAATTCATCCAACACTACTTTATTATCCTCCGCATTTCTGCCAATTATGACAGGAATAGCCCCCTCCCGGGCCAATGCCATCACAATTCCCTTACCAATCCCTTTTGCGCCTCCGGAAACAATAATGATCTTGTCTTTTAATTGCAGGTCCATTATTCTCAGTTTAATTAAACAGATCTAATTTGTAAAATGATGAAGCATTTTTTGCAAATACCTTTTCTTGCTCCTGATTGGAAAACCGGCTGAAATAATCCTTTACCAGTTTTAGCCACCGCTCATAAGAAGAAGCCACCAGGCATACCGGCCAATCACTTCCAAACATCAGCCGGTCTGGGCCAAATATCTCCACCACCGCATCAAGGTAAGGCCAAAGGTCTTCCTCCTTCCAGTTCTTCCAATCCGCTTCGGTCACCATCCCGCTTATCTTGCAAAACATGTTTTCATGTCCCGCCAGTTGCTTCAACTGCCGTTTCCAATCCCCAATCTCTTTATTTTTTATCAACGGCTTGGCTATATGATCGATCACGAAGGGCTGTGTGGGAAATTGAGCCGTCATCTCAATGGCAGCGGGTAAGTGATGTGGGTATATAAGGATATCATAGGTATATCCATATTTCTTTAGTTTACCAATACCCTGAAGAAAATCCCGATCAAGCAAAAATGAAGGTTCCTCATTTTGCAAAACATGGCGAAATCCTTTAAGACGTGGGAAACCCGAATAGTAACTCAATCTTTCCTCAAGACTATCCTGCCGAAGATCGACCCATCCCACTACTCCGGCAATAAAAGGATAGGCCGCCGCGTGTCTCAACAAGGTAGCCGTTTCCTCCTCCGATTGTTCCGCCTGAACCGCAATACAAGCGTCAATATGATTGGCTGAATAAACCTTTACCAGGTCAACAGGTTGAAAATCCCGGCGGATCATTTTCATTTCCTCATTGATCCAATCATGCCTGACAGGGTCATAGGTCCAGAAATGCTGATGCGCATCAATGATCATGAGGCAATGGGTTAAGGTCAAAAATCTTGTTCATCAACAACCATTTCTCCCCTGGTTTTGTCCCGGGTAAGGCTTGCTGGTATTTCCACATCAATTCCTCCCATTCGCTGACCTTCTTATTGGCCGCGTCCATCCCCGCCTTTCTTTCAAATGAAAATTCCGGTGTTGTCTCCATGATCATAAACAGGCGGTTCCCCCACCGGTAGATCTCCATTTGGGTAATACCTGCCGAACGAATGGAGGATACAATTTCCGGCCATACAGCAGCATGGTATTTTTCATACTCCGCAATTAATACCGGATCATCCTTCAAATCCAGGGCAAGACAATATCGGCTCATACAGGTTTCAATTTGGGTCAGGCATCAAACTCAATCATGGCTTTGATCACTCCATTGGCGGGATTCAGCCAATCAGCAAAACAATCACCCACTTCATCAAACCGGGCGCGGTGGGTAATATAGGCCGCTTTGTTAAACTTCTTTTCCCGAAGAAAATCGATTACCGTTTCAAAATCAGCCCGGGTAGCATTTCGGCTGCTCATCATGGTGGCTTCCCGCTTGTGAAACTCAGGATGACTGAGAATGATCTCTTCTTTTTGCAGACCGACCAATACAAAGCGACCACCCTGTCCCAGAAAAGGCAATGCCCCATTAATCGCTTTTCTGTTTCCACTGGCATCAAAGATCACATCAGCCATAGCGCCCCTGGTTATATCGGCGAGAACCTGGTTCATATCCTGTCTGGCCGGATTAACAAGCTTGTTCACCCCAATCTGTTCCCGGCAATACTGCAAGCGATCTTCATTGACATCCGCCGCAATTACCCGGGCCCCGGCCCTCGCTGCAAATTCCATCACACCAATGCCAATAGGACCGGCACCGATTACCAGGGCAAATTCATCTTTTTTCAGTTGCGACCTTCGCACGGCATGGGCCCCTATTGCCAGAGGCTCCACCAGGGCCAGTTCATCCGCTTCCAATCCCGGAACGGCAATCAGGTTCTCCACCGGAACAGAAATATAGGGTTTCATGCCCCCGTCAATATGCACACCAAAAACGCGAATGGACTGGCAGCAATTGGTCAGTCCCTTTCGACAGGCCGCGCAGGTTCCGCAATGAAAATACGGTATCAGGCAAACCAAGTCACCGGGCTTTATCTCCTTACCGGGTTCGACCCACTCCACAATTCCCGCCAATTCATGACCTAATACACGGGGATAGGTAAAATAAGGTTGGGTGCCCTCAAAGGCATGCAGATCGGTGCCACAAACCCCTACCCGGTTTACTTTGATCAAGGCGTTCCCGGGTTCAGGCAGTGGTTGTTCCATTTGAACATACCTGAATTTGCCGGGTGATTCACAGGTCAACACATTCATAAGTCAACATTAAAATTCTATTAATCGTAAATCCTACTCCATGCTCGTCCTTCCATCAACCCTGTATCCCTTCCAACCAAAAAACAGGATGACCACAAAACATAGAAAAGGGATGATATAACCCATTTGAATATTGCCGGTATAATCGCTGATCTGCCCAAAGAATCGGGGCATGACCGCGCCACCTACAATTGACATGATGATCAGGCTGCTTCCGTATTCCGTATCAGCTTTCAGGTCTTTGATCCCCAGCGAAAAAATGGTGGGGAACATGATGGACATGAAAAAGCAGATGCCGATAACGGCATACACGGTGATCATTCCCGAACCCCAGATAGCCACCACGCTTAGCAGCATATTGGCCGCCGCATAAACAGTGAGTAACCTGGGCGGGGGAATATACCGCATTAAAAAAGTACCCAGGAAACGGCCGATCAAAAAAGCAATCCCGCAAGCCCCGAGGTAATCAGCAGCCGTTACCTGATCAAGCGAGGCTGATTTTTCCGCATATAAAATAAAGAGGCTAAATACGGATACCTGTGCCCCCACATAAAAGAACTGGGCAATCACAGACCAGGTAAGGTGCCTGTGCCGGAGGGCATGAAAAATATTCTTGCTCGAAGTATGACCTTCTCCGGTATTTAGTTTAGGTAGTTTTACCAGCGCGAAAAGAATGGCCACGACGATAAGCACCAACCCAAGCACCAGGTAGGGCATTTTTACAGAAGCTGCTTCCGAAGCCAGGGCTATTTCCCTGGCCGAGGCGCTCATCACCTTCAACTCTTCATCGGTATGTCCTTTGGTGAGTATGATCCTCGCGCCGATCACCGGCGCCAATGCGGCTGCCAGCCCGTTAAAGGATTGCGCAAAATTTAATCTTTGGGTGGAGTGCTCCGGGTCACCCAGTGCCGCAGCATAAGGGTTAGCCGCGGTCTCCAATATGGTGAGCCCACAGGCGATCACAAATAGCGCGGTGAGGAAAAAAGTATATGACTGGTTGTCTGCCGCCGGTAAAAACATGAATGACCCAATGGCGAATAAACCCAGACCGGCAATGATCCCCGCCTTGTACCCAAAACGTTTCATGATAAAACCAGCGGGCAGGGCCATCAGGAAATAAGCAATGAAAACTGCCGAATCAATCAGGGTAGATTGGGTGGTGGTGAGAGTAAAAGAGCGTTTCAGGTGAGGGATAAGGATGGGGTCGAGGTTGTGGACAAATCCCCAGAGAAAAAACAAACAGGTAACCAGGATAAAGGGCAGCAAAAATTTATTGGTGGGTTTCATGCTTATTTTTTTGAATAGGCGATTACTGTTTGTGTTGAACTGCCCAATCCATCGATGCCCAATTCCATCACATCCCCCGGTTTTAAATACACTGGTGGTTTCATCCCCAATCCCACCCCGGCGGGTGTGCCGGTGGATATGATATCACCAGGCAATAAGGTCATGAACCTGCTTACATAAGCCACGAGGTAAGGAACGCCAAAGATCAGGTTTGCCGTGGTGCCATCCTGTACCCGTTGTCCATTCAGGTCAAGCCAAAGTCGGAGATTATGAACATCCGGTATTTCATCAGGGGTTACAAGCCAGGGGCCAAGGGGCGCGAAAGTATCACAGCCTTTACCTTTATCCCAGGTACCCCCTCTCTCCAGTTGAAACTCGCGTTCGCTGATATCATTATGCAATAAGTAACCCGCCACATAATCCATGGCTTTCCCCTCATCTACATAACTCGCTTTCTTACCGATTACCAGGGCCAGTTCCACTTCCCAATCGGTTTTAACCGAGTCAGCGGGAATCATCACCGGGTCATTGGGTCCGGTTATCGCTGTGGTGGATTTTAGAAAGATCACCGGTTCGGCCGGTGGGGTAGCGCCAGTTTCTTTAGCATGATCTGAATAGTTCAATCCAATACACACGATCTTGGAAGGTCTTTTCACCGGGCAACCCAGTCGGCTAACAGATACCGGTGGAAGCCTACCTGCCTCAAGCAGTTCATTAAGTTGGGTCAATCCGCCGGATTGAAAAAAAACTTCATCGTAATCTGCAAAATAGGCCGAAGCATCCCTGTATTGCCCCTGGATAAAGAGCCCGGGTTTCTCATTTCCATCCGGTCCAAAACGTATCAGTTTCATAAATCCTCTTTATAGTATTTAACCATTGTTCAACCTGATAAATCCGCCGTCAAGCGGGTAATCGCAACCCGTTACAAAACCAGCCTCATCACTGCATAAGTAAAGGGCCAGGTAAGCCACTTCTTCGGGGGTGCCCATCCTGCCAATGGGTTGACTTTTGGATAGGGTTTCAAACATTTCCTGTTCTTTTCCAGAGAAATTCTTTGCCAGAAATCCATCCACAAAGGGGGTATGGATCCTGGCCGGGGAAATGGCATTACAGCGTATGTTGTATTCCAGGTAGTCCCGGGCTGTGGAATAGGTCATTCCCAGCACAGCGCCCTTGCTCATGCTGTAGGCAAACCTGTCGGTGATGCCTACACTGGCGGCAATGGAGCACATATTCAGTATTACCCCGCCATGCTGACTTTTCATGTGGGGAAGAACGGCATGCAAGCCATTATAGACGCCTTTAATGTTGGTCTGGTAGATACGGTCAAAGTCAGCTTCTACGGTAGAATCTGCGGTGCCGATATGGGCCACGCCGGCATTGTTTACGAGGATATCGATCCGGCCATAGGTTTCCACCACGCGGGTTACGGCCAGGTGCATATCCGGCTGACTCGCTATATCCACCAGGTAATAACTGGAGATTCCCCCTTCCGCCCCGATAGCCGATACCGTGTTTTTAGCCGCTTCTTCATCCCTGTCAAAGATGGCCAGGCAGGCGCCCTGTTGGGCAAAAAGTTTGGCTATAGCCTGGCCGATGCCGCTACCTGCGCCGGTGACGATGGCGGTTTTACCGGCAAGACTAAATAGAGAACCTGGGGACATGCAGAAAAAGTTAGTTTCGGCCTAAAGTATCAAAAAAACGGGGGATTCCGTCAAATTCAGGTATGGCAACTTTGTTGCACAAATTGGTGCTCTGCAGGGGATTACCTTCGGGAATGTGATACATCCAACCATGGTTGTTCACAACCCCAACGGGGTTGAACCATTCATAACCGCCGGTGAAACCGGCGGACCTCCCCAACTCCGGGACGGATCCCCCAATCCCAACACATCCCCACCCATACACCACCATGCGCTCCTCCGGAGCGCCGGGGATCGTGATGGATCGCGGGGGCTACAGATAGGGCGCCCCGGTGGGGCGCTGTGTGAAACCCGGTATTATGTATATGAGGGGGGAGAATGTGGTAATGTTGACTATTGTTTGAAAATGCCAATTATATCAAAAGGCATAGTTTGTTATCGGCGTTTTCCATCGCAATCTTAACCTAAAAAAAATGCCCACCAGCTTTAGCGCTGGTGGGCAGGAGCGGAGACTGAGGGATTCGAACCCTCGATACCCTTTAGGGGTATACACACATTCCAGGCGTGCTCCTTCAACCACTCGGACAAGTCTCCATTTCCCGTTAAGGGAGGGCAAAATTAGGGTTTTCCAGCCTAAATACGGAATAAAAACCGGGCATTATTCGTCGTGGCTTCCGCAGCGGCTTCCCGACTTATCTGCTTGGTATCGGCCAGTTTCTGAAGGGTATGTACAATATAGGATGGTTCATTGCGCTTCCCCCGAAACGGAACTGGTGACAAATAAGGTGCATCCGTTTCTATCACCAACCAATTCATCGGAATATCCCTGATCGCCACATCTAAACCAGATTTCTTATACGTGATCACTCCGCCAATTCCAAGGTGAAAACCCAACCCCGTGATCCTTCTTGCCTGCTCTTCCGTACCCGAAAAACAATGGAATACCCCCCGCAGTTTCCCTTGCTGATACTTCTCAATGATATCTGCACAATCATCGGTCGATTCGCGGCTGTGGATTACCACGGGTAAATCAAACTCCAGGGCCCACCTGACCTGCTCCTCAAACGCCTCTTTTTGCTGAACTATATGAGTCTTGTCCCAATAATAATCCAACCCACATTCCCCTACCGCAACCGGTACCAGGCCATCCGTTTCCCGCATACGTACTAAATAACCCCGTGCTGCCGCCAATTCCTCTTTATAATTATCCTTTACCGAACAGGGGTGAAGCCCCATCATCGGCAAACAAACACCCGGATACTCCCGGGCGGTCCGCAAAACCTGCTCATGGGTTTCTGAATCAATGGCCGGCATCAATACCTGATTAACGCCTTCATTCTCAGCACGCTGAATCATCTCTGGGAGGCTTTCCGCCAGCTCCGGAAGATAGATATGACTATGGGTATCAATGAGGTGGGATAACATTTCCGCAAAACTGTTAAAAAAAATCAAATTCCCGTTAAACTTGCCGCACTATTTCCCGTCTCATGTCCGTTAACCCCTTTACCACATAATATTGCTTTATGAAACCGATAAAAACCCTGACCCGACTGACAACTATCCTTTTTCTGGCCTCCCTAGCCATCATTGGCTGTAAAAAGGAAAGCAGTGAGAGCAACCCCCTCTCCGCTACAGAAGAACAACAAGCCTCCACCTATTCCATGGAAGCCAATGCTGAAGCCGAGGTGGTTTTCAACGATGTATTTGACAACGTGATGGGTGTAAATAACGAAGTGGGTATGGAAGGTACCGGTGTATTTGGCCGCCAAAGTGGCAACAGTACCGGATCCTCCAATTACGACCCCTTTGCCCGTGGCGATTCACTCACCCCCCCGGCCCGCTGCTTTACCGTTACCGTGATCAGGCTGGCAGCCCCCGATGTATTCCCCGTCAAGATCGTAGTAGACTTTGGCGCCGGTTGCGTTGGTCGCGATGGCCATACACGCTCCGGTAAGATCATTACCACCTATACAGGCCGACTGATCATGCCGGGTAAAAAAGCAACCACCACCTTCGAAAACTTCTATTTCGACAGCATACATGTGGAAGGAACCCACGAAGTGACCAATACCAGCTCCTCCCAGGTTCCCCAATTCAAAATCGTGGTCGAAAACGCTAAACTGACTAAGCCAAATGGCAACTATGTAAACTGCAACGCGGTACGCACCATCACCCAGATCGATGGCATGGGTACCCCCTTCTTCCCGCTCGACGATGTGCTGAAACTGGAATCTACCGGTAACGGCAAGGTGAAAAGAGGCGACATTATCGTGGCCTGGAATACCGAAACCGTTGAGCCCCTGATCAAGCGTTTTAACTGCCGCTGGATCGTTAAAGGTATCGTTCGCACCGCCCGTTTAAACCTGAGTACCAACTCTCCATGGGTGGCAAAACTGAACTATGGCAATGGGGATTGCGACAACAAAGCGATTCTGACAATCAATGGAATTTCCACAGAAATAACTTTGCCATAATAAAAAAATTATTATACCTTTAAACCAGTTTTCATAGGGTACGGATTAAAAACGGGCCAGGGTTTCTACCCAGGCCCAATTTTTTTTATTGATAATCAATTAGTTACAAAGGTTTTGGGGCGAAACCCCTTACAAAGATTTACACAAAAAACCCCTCTCCCGGAGGTAAACAAGTGTTCGGGGTAGCGTGTATTCCAACCGCGGAAATGCCTTCTCCGAATCATGAAAGGTGATGATCGACCCTGGTCTGATATTCCAGATCACATTCTCCAGACAACGTTGCGGACTTATATTAACATCAAAATCGGCGCTTAGTACATCCCACATTATTATCCTGGGTTTCCTGCCCCGCATCTCCGGTGCAAGATTCTTTGCAATAAATGGAGTGATCCGGCCATAAGGTGGTCTGAACAAGGAGGAATCTATTATCCGGGAGGCCCTGGCCACATCCTCCAGATAAATATCATTGGCTGTTTTCCAGGCATTTAAATGACTATAGGTATGGTTCCCCACCGTATGACCTTCGGCCAGTACCTGCTGATAGATCTCGGGGTATGTCTCCACATTCTTTCCAATACAGAAAAAAGTACCCAAAGCCCCATGCTCCTTTAATTGTTTTAGCACAAAGGGTGTCGCTACCGGATGGGGGCCATCATCAAAGGTTAGATAAACCGCCTTCTCATGACCAGGCTGGCTCCATTCATAAGAATGGTAGATCTTCTTGAGCCAAGCGGGTGTTTTTACGAAGTAAAACATTTGCCGGTATAATTTTCGACCCTGTTAAACGTTTTGTTTCTTGTTCTGTCTGAAATATCCTAAAACGCACTTTATGAAACAACCTAAATTCCTTTATCTCTTATCCCTGGCCTCGACTACCCTGCTCTTCTCCTGTCAAAAAGAAAAACAGGCCGTGGATGAAGAAGTGGAAACGACCTTTGTCCTGAGTGAAAACCAAGCCGCCGGTGAAGCCGTAGCGGATGATGCAAATGTACTTTTCTTTGAAGCCTCAGCAAGCAATGGCCTGATGTCGGGTCGTACCGCCGGTACCCTGGAAACCTCCGGCGCCCTTAGCTGCGCCAGCGTTACCGTTACCCCCCAAAACGGTTTCCCAAAAACTATCACCCTTGATTTTGGTGCCGGTTGCACCAGCATCGATAATATCAACCGTTCCGGTAAACTGATCATCACCCTTTCCGATAGTGTACACAAATTTGGCGCTACCGCCGTTATGTCCTTTGAAAATTATAAAGTGGAAGGATACAAGGTGGAAGGTACCATTACATGGACCAATACTACCACCCCCAACGGCGTAAGCTGGACCCGCAGCATCGAAAACGGGAAGATCACCAACCCCGGTGGCGTGTATTACTGGCTTCATGTGGGCACCAAAACCGTTCAACAGACAGCCGGCGTAACCACCCCCCTGAACCTGCTGGATGATGTGTACTCCATTACCGGGGAACACACCGTTACCAACCCCGCCGGTAAAAGCCGTACGGCCACCATTACCGAAGCTCTCGAAAAGAAAGTGATTTGTCATAATGTTACCAAGGGCAAGATCAAAATCCAGGGCCCCAACCATTTCGCCATACTCGATTATGGCGACGGTACCTGCGACCGCCTGGCTACTATCTCCATCGATGGAAATACGCCACGAACCATTATGCTGCCCTAAATTATATTTATTGATACCCCGAAAGAAGGTCCTGCCCCATTGGCGGGACCTTTTTAATTGCGTGCAACCTGTGTAAACCGCGAAATCAAGGTTTGGATTACCCAGATAACACGGATATTTGTGCCATGAAGAAAGTTCGTGTACGCTTTGCCCCCAGCCCCACGGGAGGGCTTCACCTGGGGGGTGTCAGAACGGTTTTATACAATTACCTTTTTGCGCGGAAACATGGTGGTGATTTTGTGCTTCGGATCGAAGATACCGACCAGACCCGCTTTGTACCCGGTGCGGAGCAATACATTTTTGACTGCTTACGCTGGGCCGGATTGGAGCCCGATGAAAGTCCGCTGCATGGCGGAAAATATGGCCCCTATCGCCAAAGCGAAAGAAAAAGCCTCTACCGGGAATATGCGGAAAAACTGGTGAAACAGGGATATGCCTACTACGCCTTTGACACACCGGAAGAGTTGAATGAAATGAGGGAAAAATTCCGGACAGAAACCAATCCCTCGCCCCAATACGACTTTACCCTGCGGATGAATATGAAAAACTCGCTGACACTTGGCGAGGAGGAAGTGACCAGGTTCCTGAGTGAGGATATGCCCCATGTGATCAGGATCAAAATGCCTGAAAAGGAAACGGTGAGTTTTACGGATATGATCCGTGGTGAGGTCAGTTTTGATACGGCGGTGGTAGATGATAAGGTATTGTTGAAAGCCGATGGCATGCCCACCTATCATTTAGCCGTGGTTGTGGATGACTACCTGATGCAGATCTCGCATGCCTTCCGCGGTGAAGAATGGCTACCTTCCGCCCCGGTACATATACTTCTTTGGAAATACCTGTTTGGATTGGAGAACATGCCTCAATGGGCGCACCTTCCGCTGATTCTTGGCCCCAATGGCAAATTGAGTAAAAGAGATGGAGCGAAATATGGCTTTCCGGTCTTTGCCATGAACTGGACCGATCCCAAAACAGGCGAACTCACCGAAGGATTTCGGGAAAAAGGATTTCTACCCGAAGCTTTTGTCAACCTGCTGGCCCTGCTGGGCTGGAATGATGGAACCGAAAAAGAATTGTTTACCCTGGAAGAATTAACCAGGGCATTTTCCATGGAGCGGGTCCACAGTGGTGGAGCTAAATTTGATTTTGAAAAAGCCAAATGGTTCAACCATGAATGGATAAAGCAAAGTCCGGCCGGACGGCTTCGCGCGGAAGTGGAGTGTGTATTGGATGGTCACAACATCCGAAACATTGAAACAGGCTATCTGGACAAAGTAGTCGATCTGGTGAAGGAAAGATGTACCCTGTTGCCAGATTTTTATACACAAGCCAGGTTCTTTTTTGAAACCCCGACGGAAATTGATCTCCATCCTGTTCAACCCAAATGGAGTGCTGCTAAAAAGGAATTCTTTGAAGCCGTGATCACAGGTTTTGAGAATAGTGTGGAATGGACCGCCCCCGCTCTGGAAACGATCTTTAAAGACAAGGCGGCCGAATTCAATTTAAAGCCTGGTGACGTGCTGCTTCCCTTCCGGATCATGTTGGTGGGTGGAAAATTCGGGCCCGGTGTTTATGACATCGCTGCCCTCATCGGGAAAAACGAAACCATTCGCCGGATACAACATGTGCTTCAACTATTAATGCTCGGGTAAGGAATACCAGCGTTTATACAGTTTGCCGATCACCAACGGAATCAATACCAATAAGAGCAAGAACCCGGCTATCTCCGCCATGTGGTAATGGAATTTTTCATGCTGAAAAATCAAAGCCTCATTGATTAACGGGTCGTAAGGCAATCTCCTGTATTGGTCATGTAATTGCTCATAATAAAACGCCACCACAAACAATGGCATCAGGGGAACCATATACACGCCTAGGTTGAGAGCGATCCCATTGACCACGGACCGGTTTTTCTGGAAAAAGATAATCCCGGCGAGGAATGAAAAAAGCAAAAAATAAAAAAACATCCACCCCAGGAAATTGGTAAAGGAGGAGCGTCCCACACTCATGAATAATCCGGTCAGAATCGTCAGGATCAATGCGGTCAGTAAACTGAGGAAGAAAGTACGTCGGGTACTGTGGCGAAAAATAAAAACGAGCATGGAGAGACCCAAAGAAAAGTAATAAAGAAACCGAAGTGTAAAGGCGATGGCGCCATGGTCCCACCGGTACTTTTTCTCACTGATATTGTTCAACGCCGCCTGAACCTCCCCCACATCATACTTGGCTGAGGGGGAACTGGATGTAGAATAAACACCGGGGGTTTCTTCCGGAGAATAAGGATGCCCGGGGTTTGATGGATGGTACTTCCTGATTCTATCAAATAAAACTTTGGTGGCCGCTGTTCTGTCTATACCCTTTTTACGCGCCAGAAAACGGCGGTACAATTCCATGGAAGACATAAGGGAGAAACCAGAAACATCGTCTATCTGATAACCATAGACCCATTGAAAATCCGGACATTCAAACACCACCACTACCGAATCACCGATCCTGACGGTCGAATCGGAATTAGCCATGGAATAGGCAAAACTGGCCGAGTCCACATAGGAATAATGCGGGGTTATTTTTTCGTATTCCAGCGAATCAATATAAACTCTTCGGTCTTCCCTGCCTATTATACCTTGTCGCCAATGAAATGTATCAGATTCAAAGGTAAGATCCAGTGAATCGCGTTCGAGTAAGCATATCTTCTCATTGATGAGATTGATGTCATTCACCAATTCCGATGTGGAATAGGCTTGGGATGCCCGTATAGATTCTGTAACACGGGGAATGATGGGAAAGGCCGTCAGCAATAGAACAATGAGGAAATAGGCCAGAAAATGCCAAAGACTGTCGAGGGTGGTCCAGTTCCCAAACCGCTTGAATACATTAAAGCGAAGCAGGAAGATCATCCAGAAGACAAACCCGATCAGGGATACGATGGATAATAATACCACCCCGACATAGGTTTTTGAATCATTACGGGGATCGGTGGCAAACAGGTAAAACAATAGAAACAACACTGCCCCGGCGCCCAATACCAGGGGAACAACTCGGTGCAGGCGGGTGGACCAGAGGACCGGCTTATGAATCAACCCTTGATGATCTATTTTGCGCCAGAAGGAGTTTGCGGAAGAAGGTGTATTTTCCATGTATCCGAAAATCAGTTAAAAAAACGTTTGGTGGAATGGGTTATATCACGGGCATAGGTGATTGGGATCCCGGCATTGACCAGTATTTTTAAGATCGTTTGGGCGTCGGTCTCCGTGGATTCCAGGGTATAAAACCCGCCGTTGAATTTGACAGCAGCCTGATTTCCGAGTAAGGTGGTCATGGTTTCCCGGGAAGCCGTGGTTTCCACTTCAAGCACAAAAGCCTCACCGGTTTTTTCGCCTGTGCGGGATTGATACAGGCATTCGCCGTTCCGGATAAAGAGAATCTGTCCGGCCACTTTTTCCACTTCATGCAATTGTTGGGAGCTGAGCACCACTCCCATTGGATGTCGACTTGACTGCGACATGTACCGGAGATCGGTCAGTATGGTTTGCTGGGCATTAATATCCAGGTTGGCCAGGGGCTCATCCAGGATCAACAGGTGGGGTCTTTGTAAAAGAACCCTGGCGATTTCAAACCGGGTACGGTAACCCGAACTGATCTGGTTCCAGGTCAGATGGGCGTACTGGCTCAGCCCCAGTCGTTCCAGCATAAAATCCACCAGCCAGTCATTTCGTTCGCCATGGATCCCGGTGATGGAGGCGCTAAAATGCAGGTTGTCTTTGAGCTGGCCGTACCAACGGGGAATCCGTTGCGGAATAAAGGCAACTTTTTGTTTGATGGAGAAAAAATCAGATGCTTCCAGATCGGCATACTCCACTATGCCACCGTCAATGGACAACTGACCCGCAAGACACCGCAGCAGGGTGGTTTTACCATTGCCATTCTCCCCCACCACTCCCAAAATATCCCCCGACTGAATCTGCAGGGAGCATGGTTTTAAGGAAAAATGACCAGTGGAATAGGTCTTGGTGATTCCCTGGGCACTGACCAGGACGCTGGGCGCTTGCTGGGAGGTGGGAATCAAAGCCATCTGGTCCAAAAGGGCCTGGGCCTCTTTTTTCCAGGGGCTACCGGGGTCTTTTCGAAATTGTTGGCTGAGGTGGATCGCCCTGCGGACCAAAACCGGGTCATCGGTGTCAAGGGAGAGGTCCAGCAGTCGGCGAAGCGCCAGTGAATGATCCTGATGATCCAGAAAACTGGCAATGTCGGCGATAAGGTGCTGCATGCAGATGATTGTGGTTCAATGTAAGTGAAAAAAGGGGGATGACAAAACACAAGGCTGGTTTGACAAATATCAATACCGCATAAGCTTTCCTGTCCTAAATTTGTCCCTTCAACATCGTTCCATCATGAACAGACCTATACGTGTACTCGTTGCCAAAGTTGGATTAGACGGCCACGACCGTGGCGCTAAAGTCATAGCCACCGCTCTTCGGGATGCGGGCATGGAAGTAATCTATACCGGGCTTCGGCAAACCCCCGAAATGGTGGTCAATGCCGCTCTTCAGGAAGATGTTGATGCCATTGGCATCAGTATCCTTTCCGGCGCCCACAATACGGTATTTCCAAAAGTGATCGCACTGATGAAGGAAAAAGGAATGAATGATGTACTTCTCACCGGTGGTGGCATCATTCCGGATGAAGATATTGAGGTGCTCACCAGTCAAGGGGTTGGGAAACTCTTTCACCCGGGCACCAATACCCATGAGATCGCGGATTATATCCGGGAATGGGTGTCAACCAATAGAGATTTTTGATTACACGATAGATTCCATCCAACGCGCCTGCCCATTGTCACTGAATAATTGTATTTTTCATGAGAATGGCAGACCACACTCTACTCAAGAATTACCATCTCCACCCGGAGGTATGGGATGAAATGTGCGGTGAGGGCAATATTCGAGCCCAGTACCGGCAATTTGTTTCCTCCATCAATACCCTTCCCGTGGAAGAACTGACCCGCAAAGACGAACAGGCGAAAAAACTGTTTATGTCCCAGGGTATCACTTTTACCGTGTACAGCTCAGGCGAAGGAATTGAGAAAATATTCCCCTTTGACGTTGTTCCCCGGATCATCACCGCCCCTGAATGGAAGCAAATTGAAAAAGGTATCCAGCAAAGGCTAAAAGCCCTGAATATTTTTTTAAAGGATATCTATCACCAGCAATTTATTATACATGACGGGATCATTCCGGCCAAATTGATCTATTCCTGTCCCAATTTCCTTCGGGAAATGGTGAATGTGGATGTTCCCTTTGATATCTATACGCATATTTCCGGTGTTGACCTCATCCGCGATCACGATGGGCAATTCTATGTGCTGGAAGATAACCTGCGTACCCCTTCGGGTGTGTCTTATATGCTGGAAAACCGGAGCATGACCTACCGGATCTTCCCCGACCTGATACCCAAGAACAACGTATTGCCGGTAAAAGACTATCCCGACAGGTTGCTCCGTAACCTGCTCTCCCTTTCCAACCGGCAGATCAGCAACCCCACCGTGGTGTTACTTACCCCGGGTATGTTCAACTCGGCCTATTTTGAACATACCACCCTTGCCCGTTTGATGGGTATTGAACTGGTGGAAGGCCGCGACCTGGTGGTGGATAACCACACCGTTTTTATGAAGACCACCCGCGGCCTGCAAAAGGTGGATGTAATTTACCGGCGGGTGGATGATGATTTTATTGATCCCCTGGTTTTCAGACCCGACAGCATGCTCGGTGTACCTGGATTGTACTGGGCCTACCGAAAAGGAAATGTGGCAATCGTAAATGCCATGGGCAACGGTGTGGCCGATGACAAAGCCGTTTATTCCTATGTGCCCGACATGATCAAATACTACCTGAATGAGGATCCGATCATAAAAAATGTGCCAACCTACCAATTGGCCGACCCCGATAACAGGGCCATGGTATTTGCCAATATGGCAAAAATGGTGATTAAAAAAACAAATGAGTCCGGTGGCTATGGTATGCTGATCGGAAATTCGGCCACAGAGGAACAGATGGCTGATTTCCGGAAAGCGGTGGAGGCTGATCCGCGTAGCTTTATCGCCCAGCCAATCATCAACCTGTCTTCATCGCCCTGTTATATCAATGGAGAACTTCAGCCGCGCCGGGTGGATCTTCGCCCCTTTGCTTTGTATGGACCAGAGGGAATTGATATTGTCCCGGGAGGATTGACAAGGGTTGCACTTCGGGAAGGTTCTTTAGTAGTAAATTCTTCACAGGGTGGAGGAAGTAAAGACACTTGGGTGCTGGGGGGAGAAATTTAATTAAGCTTATTTCTCGCAGCGGCAGCAAAGAACTTTGCGATCACTGCGAGAAACAAAATTTCGAAAAAATGCTAAGCCGAGTTGCTGAATCAATATTCTGGATGGCGAGATACATGGAACGGACTAATCGAATGCTTCGAATGCTCCACACCAAGTATATTTCTTCGCAGGATGAAGTAGTGGATTTTGACTGGAATTCCG
Organism: Chitinophagaceae bacterium; assembly: GCA_041916555.1. Taxonomy (GTDB): domain Bacteria; phylum Bacteroidota; class Bacteroidia; order Chitinophagales; family Chitinophagaceae; genus SpSt-398. The sequence goes on from JAYRZH010000004.1 coordinate 83,589, forward strand.
TATTACAAACCTACGGGTCATTAACCCCGGAAAAATACGGCGCCATCAATAAAAATTCATCGAAAGTTCTGGAACACCTGGTGATCGACCGGGAAAACCCAAACTCCGTGATCAATAACATTACGCGGGCCCGGGAAAACGCGCGCTCGGTTCAGGACCACATCACCAAAGAAGTATGGCAATGCCTGAATGAATACTACCACCTGGTGCGTGACCCTGTGATTGAATTCAACATCAGCAAAGGCGATCCCGTTACTTCGCTGGACTCTCTCATTCGTCATGGCATGCTGTATAACGGAACCGTTGACATCACTATGGCT
>JAYRZH010000005.1:0-73590 GCA_041916555.1 Chitinophagaceae bacterium
TTATGGTTATTAATTTAGTTTGTGTTTGTCAAAACGCTCCATAAAGAAAGCTCTGTCAAACTTGCCGCCAGCTTCTTCAATTGCATCTTGAAAAGCATCAATTTTGTCTAAGTTATTTATTAGGTCAAAGATTTTGAGATACGCAAAACCATTATCATGTTTCCTTTCTTCACCGTGTCCACCAAAATGAATTAACGCATAAATATTAATCACTGTCTCGCTATCAATAGTTTGCTTTTCGTCAGCTATGGTCACTTTTACTTTGTCGTTACCAACTAGGTTTTCAAGCATTGGAAATACACCTAACTCTTTGGCTTTGGCAATAACAATTTCATCATTGTCGCAAGCAAATATATTTCCTCTAACAACGGTTTCAAATGGTTCTGCAAGTGTTAGCTCTACAGTGTTCATTTTCTCATTATAAACTGCGTCGTACTTCTCTTGAAGTGCAATTAAGTTTTGTATTGTGCTTTCTGAAAAAATATCATCTTCTCCACGATTTGTCAGGTCAACCCGAAAGTCTATGAAATGCATCATAGTATCTGCGTCATTTGCGACATTTGCTTGATAAACTACTAACCATCGTCCTATCACAGTCATAATTGAAAAAGCATCTTTTTTTGAATGTTTCTTTTGTTCAACACTTGATTTTAAAGGTTCAATTAAATCAAGATTTTTATTGATTTTGTCAAGTCGTGAAGTAAACCCTCTACTTCCTTGAGGGTTAATAAAATCTATAAGTAAAAACATATTGTCAAAGTTGTGGAGAGTGTCAAATAAGGTTGCACACAACGCATTTATTTACGCAATAAGTCGCTTAATAAAATCTTAGTATTTTTTGAATACTAACAAAATGCTTTAGCGAATCCATAATTTCCATGCGAACAATCTACCACCGCGCATCCAAACTGTAAATTGCACACTTCGTGCCCCTCAGTCACATCCTCTGAATAAAACAATTTGGTTTTCAGTAAATTAAAAAAAGGGAGGATAAATCGGTTTGAGAAGGATCTGGATAAGGTTTGAGTTAAGGTATTTAAGATTTTGGAAAGGAAAAAAAGAAAGGGCGAAATTTTTCGCCCTTAGGTAAAAACACTTACTTAAATATTGCGATGAGTTATAATGTATTAGATCATGGATCCTTCATCGAGCTTGTACTTCTCCTTGATCTTCCTCATCACCTCATCCATCGAAGCCCGATGGTCCTTGGGGTTCCATTCACCACGCTCCCATTTGTCGAGTTCTTCATTGATATGCTTTTCCTGGAGGGAGGAGAGCTTGGTGACGAGCATATCACTCATCTCTTTCTGCTTGGCCAAAAAGACCTTCTGCTTTTCATAATAGGTTTCCTTATCCCGGCGCATTTCATTTTCAGAAGCTGCCATTTTAGTGAGTTCTTCTTTGGCCAACGCAATATCATAAGGCCCTACCGGCATGATAAGCTTGGAAATAATGGGACCGGTCTCGATGAGAATGATGAGTAAGGAAATAAGCAGACTGGCCCAGAACACACTACTTTCCTCGCGGGTGAGATCTGACAGGGCCTTGTTGCGTTCCAGGAATCCGATGTTGGCCGCCGCGGTTTTTTCGTAGGCCTTTCTTTTTTCTTCCATACCAGCCTTGGCATTGGCCAGGATACTGTCCTGCGACCGGATATCATTGGCAAGCATGGCTAATTCTGGGGTGAACTGCGCCAGGGCCTGCTGATAAGCGGCTTGCTTGAGCCTGGTCAGATTATCTATCCCGCGTTGCATGGACCCACCGGTGCCATCGGCTTCGCTGACATAGGCCTGCTGCAACCGATGCAGGGTGTCCTCAATGGCCCGCTTGCGGGCAGACAGACGGTTGCGCTCATCGGTAGCCGATTGGGTAAGTGCGGTATATTCCTGGGCAAGCAGGCTGTCATTTAACTGTATGCGTGCATGGGTATTCTGGATCACCTTTGTATCGATCTCCTTCTCAAAGATCTTCATCTCAAGTGGCCGGGCAATGGTCAAGCCTATAAGCAAGGCCAGTCCCACCCGGGGCAAAGCCATCCAGACCTGCTTCTTCTTACTGACCCCGTATTTACGCATGGTGGAAACCAGAAACCGGTCGAAATTGAAAATGATTAATCCCCAGATAATGGCAAAACCCACCGCTATCCAGAAATTGCCAAACACGGTGTACATGGCATAACCGGCCGAAAATGCAGCCAGCACAAATGTGGCCAGGATGACACCTCCCAGACCCGAGTATTTTGTATGTTCGGAGGGAAACTCCTTTAATAATTTTTGATGGGCCCCGGCACACCACCACAAAAAGCGGCTGTCGGAGGGTTTACTCTTTTCCCCAAAGGAGTCATAGGTGTACAAACCCATGTCACCCTGATGTTGCTCAGCAGACATAGCTAATGATTTACAATAAATAAATAAATAAAAAATGCCCTATACGTGGTTGAAGTGGAAAAGATAGAACGGGGGGCTTCCCGTTTCATTGCAAAAGTACTGTTAATTCAGCTTGTCTTTTATCTCATTCAACAATTCCATCTGTCGGGCCTGGATGTCAAACAGGGTCTTGATCTGTTCTTCCAGCAACAGGTCTATTTTCTGGTGGAGATTGCGTACTTCGAGTTCGGCCTTCAGGTTGATCATATAATCGTTCTCAGCCCGCTGGCGGTCCTTTTCCTCCTGCCGGTTCTGGCTCATCATGATAATAGGGGCCTGCAGGGCGGCGATACAGGACAATACCAGGTTCATCAGGATAAAGGGATAGGGGTCAAAGGCCCGGGAGGAGGATACGACGCTGTTGTAGAAAATCCAGGCGGCCAGCAGAAACAAAAAGGCCAGGATAAATGACCAGGAACCCCCAAAGCGGGCCACCTTATCGGCAAGCTTTTGCCCGGGGCCAATCTTTTCCAGACTGGGGTGCTTCAATTGCTCAATGAGCGACCGCTCTTCACTGATGGATTCATTAACAATATTCCGGAGCTTCTTGATCTGGTCGGCCTGATCGGCAAATATCTGGTCAACGTCCTGGCGTGTAGGCATAGTGATTTATTTTATTTTTTGCGCCCGCTGCGAGAAACCCCAACTAAAACCAGCCCCTTTTCTTGAAAATCCTCAGCATGACAATCGGCACGATCAGCATAAACCCAACGGCCAGAAAGAACCCCCATTTATGATGTATATAGGGTATGGCTTCGAAGTTCATGCCAAAGATACCTCCTATCACCGTGGCCGGGGCCAGCAAACAGGTTACTATGGCCATTACCTTCATCACTTCATTCGTCTTAAGACTTACCTGGTTTAGATACAGGTCCTGCAGGTTGAGGATCAGGTCTCGGTAGTTTTCACTGAGGTCATAGGCCTGTACAATATGGTCATAGACGTCATTGAAATATTTGGTGGTCCTGTCTTCCAGCAATTCACTCTCCGACCGGATGATCCCGCTCACCATATCGCGCACGGGAGCGATATTTCGTTTGAGGATGATCATTTCCTTCCTGGCCACATTGATCCTGGCGAGTGAGCGCTTATTGCTGTTACGGATAATTTCCTCTTCCAGGTCTTCAATATGATCACCCAATTTCTCCATCACAATAAAATAGTGGTCAACGATCATGTCGATCATGGCATAACAGAGGTAATCACAGGTCATTTGCCTGATCTTGCTATTGGCCATTTTTAACTTGGCACGAAGGGGGTTGAATACATCCCGGCTGGCATCTTCCTGAAAACTGATCACAAAATTCCGGCCCAGCACTATGCTGATCTGCTCCTGCTCCACTGTATGACTGGTTTCATTGTAATAAAGCATATTGAGCAGACAGAACATCACCCCTTCGATATCATCCATTTTCGGACGCTGGTTGATGCTTAATATATCTTCCTGGATCAGGGGGTGTATGGCGAAGTGATTGGCAATATTCTCTACATCGGCCTTGCGGATGCCATCGATATTGATCCAACTGATACGGCCTGAATGAAGAAATTCCTTGCACTGGTCAATGGTCTCCAGCTCGTGGATATCCAGGTTCTCCGCATTGTAATCATATACAGTGATCTTGACCTCCTTGGAGTCTTCCCGCTGCGGAATTATAGTAGGGTTTGCCTGGAGGATCTGCCGGGTGCGGCGGGTTCCAAAAAGCGTGTGCAGACCCAGGATGCGCAGGTATTTATCCGGGTTTAACGGGTCGAGGATTTTCTTTACACCATTGGGACGCTGTGGCAAGGGAGTCAATTTTTCTAAAGTTAGGAGATTTTTCACCGCAGAGAACAAGAGATCTCGGAGTTACGCAGAGGATTTTATAATAAAAAAAATTTACCTCCAGGACGTTAAGACGCAAGGAATCGCCATTGCCTAAAAACTTTCTCTGCGCAACTCCGCGTCCTCTTGTTCTCTGCGGTAAGAACCCCTATTGTACCACCATTCTCTTTTCCAATTCCTCCAAACTATCCCCCTTGGTCTCCGGCATTTTTGTCAGCACCCACACCAACTGCAGCACCATCATCCCTGCAAAAAAGGCAAAGATGATCCAGGGGCTGTCTTTTAGTATGCCTTCCTTATCATCCAAAAATACCGGGGTGATAAGGGTGATCAGTGCGGCAAAGACCCAATGCACGCTGGTGCCAAAGGACTGGCCCAGGGCCCGGGATTTATTGGGAAAAATTTCCGAGATAAATACCCATATCACCGCACCCTGCCCGATGGCATGTGAGGCGATGAAGAGGAGGAGAAAACTCATGAGGAAACCGGAAGAGGCCCCGGTTTTAAAGGCATAGGCTACCATGGCCAGACTGAGGATATACCCCAGCGAACCTATGATAAGCAGTTTCTTTCTTCCCATCCGGTCGATCAGGTACAGACCGACAAAGGTGAAAATAAGGTTGATACCCCCGATGGCAATGGAATTAAACAGGGATTCTTTGGATGCGAGTCCGGCACGCTCCAGTATCTCTGGGGCATAGTAGAGAATAAAGTTTATTCCGGATAGCTGGTTAAAAAAGGCGATAAAGAAAGCCAGGAACAGGGGAGTACGCAACCGCGCGCTGAACAGACCGGAGGGTTTTTGTCCACTGACAGTGGCATTCGCTTCCTGAATGCGTTTTATTTCTTCAGAAATATCCGTCACCCCCATTTTTTCCAGTACGGGTCTCGCGGCGGCGGGATCATTTTTGCGGGAAATAAGCCAGCGGGGGCTTTCGGGCAAACCGGGTACCATAAACGTATAGATCAACGAGGGTATGGCCATCACCCCCAGCATCCAGCGCCAGTCGTTGGCCCCGTCAAATCCCTTGAGGAAATAATTAGACAAAAAGGCGATCAGGATCCCAAACACGATATTGAACTGGTACATGCCCACCAACCGGCCACGTACTTTGGGCGCGGCGATCTCGGAGATATAAGTGGGGGCCACCACCGACGAAGCGCCAATACCAACACCACCTATAAAACGGAAAAAGGAAAATGTATAGGGATCGGGTGCCAGGGCTGAGCCCAGTGCCGATATGGAAAAAAGGATACCGATCGAGAGAAGGACCTTTTTTCTGCCGTATATCTCGGTGGGAATGCCGCCAAACAGGGAGCCAAACACAGTTCCCCAAAGGGCCATTGACATGATAAAGAAGCCATGAAAAAGCGGACTTGTTTGCCAAAGCTCCTTGATGGGCAGGTTGGCGCCGGAGATCACTACCGTATCAAACCCGAAAATAAAACCAGCGAGCGCGGCCACAACGGACCAATATAAGAGTTGGTGCTTTCTCATAGCAATCGTTAAAGTATGTGATGAGAAAGATAATGAAAATGGATAATATTATTTACCCAGCATTTGCCGGGCTTTATCCAATTCAGCAGGGGTATCGATCCCAATACCGGAATACTCGGCAACCACCATGCGGATCTTGATGCCATTTTCGAGATAACGCAGTTGTTCCAGTTTTTCTATCTGCTCCAGTTTACCCATGGGCCAGGTGGTAAAGGCCAACAGGGCTTTTTTGCGAAAGGCATAGATGCCGATATGTTTGAAATAGGTAACGGCAAGTCCCGACTGCCGATCAAAGGGGATCAGAGCCCGGCTGAAATAAAGCGCATTGGAATCCTTATCCACCACCACTTTGGCAAAGTTGGGGTTCGACAGGTATTCGGCATCGGAGGAAGGGTGCATGACAGAGGCCACTTCTACCGAAGGGTCCGCGAAGGCGCCGACCAGTTTTTCCAGTACTGTTTTGTTCACAAAGGGTTCGTCGCCCTGTACATTGACCACCACATCCAGTTCCAGGTGTTCAATGGCTTCGGCAATACGGTCTGAGCCGCTTTCATGTTCTTTCAGGCTCATGATGGCTTTGCCGCCATGGGTGGTGATTTCCTGGAAAATGATATCGCTATCAGTTACCACGATCACATCGTCAAATAGACCGGTGGCAACGGTATTTTCATAGGTGGTGCGGATAACGGTTTTGTCGCCCAGCAATTGCATGAGTTTGGCCGGAAAGCGGGTGGCGGCATAGCGTTCGGGGATGCAGGCGACAATTTTGAGGGAATTCATGTTTATCAAAGATAGTAGTTTCTCGCAGCGGGCGCTGCGTTAACCGCCGCGCCCGCTGCGAGAAACAAAAACTCAGGTTTTTTTGAAAGGATACTCTATTAATTTTTTAAAATCCTCGTCGGCTTCATTGGGATAGTAACGATCGAGTCCATATTTGATATCCGAGGGGGCCAGTTTTCTAAATGTTCCCAGCAAACGGTCCCAAATGGAGAGTATGGCTCCATAGTTACTATCGGTAAAGGGTTGTTTCCAGTGGTGGTGCACTTTGTGCATATTGGGGGAAACAAGGATGTAGCTAAGGGCTTTGTCGAGCCAGGGCGGCAGACTGATATTGGCATGGGTAAAGGCGGTGGAGAAAACCAGGATGGTTTGAAAGATCATGACGGCGTACATGGGGGCGCCGCTGACGAAGATGCCCATGAAGAAAAAGAGTCCGCGTAAAATGCTTTCGCCGGGATGGTGGCGGAGACCGGTGGTGACATCGACATTATTGTCGGCATGATGAATGACATGGAAGCGCCAGAGAAAGGGAACCTTGTGTTCGGTGATATGGACCAGCCAGCCGCCAAAGAAATCCAGCACCAGGAAGGATATGATCACCGTACCTAGCACCCCGGCATTGGTCCAATATACAATCCCAAACTGCTGCCCACGGCACCAGTCACTGATCAGAATGATGACCAGGGCGAGAAATGTGTGAATGATGAGGTGGATAACGGTAAAGGAAAAATTGATAAGGGCATGGCGGCTTTTTGACCTTTTATAGGTCATTGGCAGCAGGGGTATGGCCCCTTCAATGATCCAGAAGAAAAGGAGACCGCCGACAAGGATCGCGAAGCGTTCCAGCGGGCGTTGTTCAAGCGTGGAGAAGTGGTTGATGAGGTTTTCCCACATGGTGGCAACTTTGCTGTTAAGGTACGGCGTTTTGGGAGTTTTATTATCTTCACCTTGTGACCTTGTGACTTCGCGGTTAATTTTACCGGGAAGACGCAAGGGCGCTAAGGAACGCGAGGTAGAATGAACAAAGAAATAAAGGAATATAATAAAAAGCAGGCACCTGGTGACAAGGAGATCTGTGCGCTTTTGGCCGAGCAAATCGATAAGGGATTGCCGGAGGCTGAGAGCAAGATCTGGCATGCCCATCCGGTATGGTTTCTGGAGGGGAATCCCATTGTGGGATATCATAAATTAAAAGATAGTATCCGCCTGTTATTCTGGAGCGGGCAATCCTTTGAGGAAGAAGGGTTATTACCCGAGGGGAAATTCAAGGCTGCGGAGGCCCGGTTTACCTCGGCTGACCAGGTAAAGAAACGCGACTTGCAACGGTGGTTGAAGAAGGGAAGGGAGATACAGTGGGATTATAAGAATATTGTAAAGAGGAAGGGGCGTCTGGAACGAATAAAGTAAATATGAGTTTGGTTAATAAAGGAAGCCGGGGTAAATATGTTCTTCTTCAACTGGTTTGGATGGTTGCGGCCGGTGCCATTCCATTTGTTATATATGGGATCGTTAGTGGAAATTGGTTACTGAAAAAAACCATTGATATTCATGTACACGACACAATGATAATTGTGGAGCCATTTACGCTTATCCCTTCTTCACAAATTTTGTCAGTATCACGATCATTTGCTCATTGATCTTTCCTTCGATCTGACCGGTATTGTCTGGAACAAGCCTGATCTTTTTTACAACCGTTCCTTTGGCCGCGCTAAAGCTGGTGCCTTTTACATTAAGGGCCTGGGTCAATACGACGGTATCTCCATTTTCAAGGGTATTGCCAAACGCATCTTTGTGTATATCGGCTACTTCAAAAGCACTTAAAGCCCATTCTACCACCGATTCATCCAACTCAACGGAGTGAAGGACCTGCGAAGCCCACTCTTCTTCTTTGAATACGGATAAAAGCCGGTAACTTAATGCCTGAACGGCGGGCTCGGGGTTCCAGATGCTGCCTTCGAGACAGCGCCAGTGCTGGGAATTGGAACGGTCTTCCAGGGAGGCAAAACATTGGGGGCAAAGCGCCACCATATTCTCTACGGCTTCTTCGGTTTTAGGACTGACAAGATATTCGATACCGGCCGGTTCGGCACCACAGAGTTCGCAAGTGCCCTGGCAACGATCGGCCAGTTTTTGGGAAAGAGCCATAGTTAGTTTTTTGAGCCGCAAAGGTACGAAGAGGGTTAGGAATATTTGTCGCCGGAGGCGACTTTAAATAGATGCGAAACCGGAGGTTTCGCATAGCGGGCGGGAATATTTTAGTTTTAACAAAAAATTGCGTGGCGGGCTTAACAGGAGCGAGTAGATTTAAGTTCATGAGGATACTGACTGCCATGCTATTTTTCTTCCTGATCTCTGGGCAAACCCAGGCCCAGGTTAGTGTACTGACACTGAAAAAAAAGAATAAAACCATTCGTCAATATTGGCCTGGTACAGAGATCGCCTTTCAATTATCCAACAAAGAATGGCGAAAAGGCCTTATCAAGAAAATCACCCCCGATTCGCTGTTCATTCAACCAGTTATTGTCCGCTATTTTCTGATGGGCACAGATACCCTGAGGTATCTGACCACGGGATATGCCCATTCCGATATCTACGCTTTCCCCAAACCAGGCATCAGCATCGAATTTAATGACGGACGATATCAGATCCGACGCTCGGCCGGACATGTCCATTTTTTCTGGATCAAAGGCGGTTGGATTTTCAGGGCCGGGGGAATGGGGTATATCGGGCTACACCTCCTGAACAGCATCGGCGCCACCATCAACCCCGCCTCCCTGGCCATAGCCGGTGGCGTAGTGGGGATTGGTTTTTTGCTAAAAGCCCTTTATACGCCGGTGATTCGCATAGGAAAGAAATATAAAGTTGTCTATATTGGGACCACCAAACTAACTAACCCACAAAAGCGTATTCATGATCTCTCCGAGTTCCAATTTTCTGGATTCCAAGAAGCACTTTCTTATTCTTGATGCCTTAAGGGGAGTGGCTGCCATCATGGTCATTCTCTTTCACGTTTTTGAAATTTATTCCGGTGGCGACCACATCAAACAATACATTAACCACGGCTATCTGGCGGTTGACTTTTTCTTCATGCTTTCGGGGTATGTGATGGCCCACGCCTATGATGACCGCTGGGACAGGATGACGATCAAGGATTTTTTCAAACGCCGGTTGATCCGCCTCCACCCGATGATCATTTTTGGGATGACGGTGGGAGCTGTCTGTTACTACTTTGGCGAGTCGGAGGTATTCCCCAAAATCGCGGAGACCAATGTATGGACCTTTCTCCTGATCCTATTGATCGGCTATACCCTTATTCCTGTGCCCCCCTCCATGGATATTCGGGGATGGAATGAAATGCATCCACTCAATGGACCGGCCTGGTCCCTGTTCTTCGAATACATTGCCAACCTGCTTCACGCGCTGATTTTGCGCCGATTGTCAAAAACCATCCTATCCATCCTGGTATTCTTAGCCGGGGCCGCGCTGGTGCATTATGCGGTTACCAGTAAAACCGGGGATATAATCGGGGGATGGTCGCTGGAACCCGAGCAATTACGCGTTGGCTTTACCCGTCTGCTTTTTCCTTATATGGCCGGTATGTTGCTCCGCCGGGCCATTAAAGTGGCGGGAAGCAAAAGCACGTTTCTGGTAAGCAGTTTGTTGTTGGTTATTGTCTTAAGCATTCCCCGCATAGGCGGGTATGATAAGCTTTGGTTAAACGGTTTGTATGATTCGCTGACGGTGATCCTGGTTTTCCCCATCATCATTTATCTTGGCGCTATCGGGGAAATAAAAGGGAAGGCCACGGAAAAACTCTGCACATTTTTGGGAGATATCTCCTACCCTGTTTACATTATACATTACCCCATTGCCTATGTATTCTATGCCTGGGTGGTAAAGAATAATGTGCCCGTTGAAAAAGGATTTTGGGTGGGATTGCTTGCCATGACCTTTGCGGTGGGATTGGCATACGCCGCGTTGAAACTTTACGATGAACCTGTGCGGAGATGGCTGGCAAAAAAATTTATGAAAAAGCCCGCGTAAAGCGCATCATCTTTTCAGAAAGCCATTAATATTGGCCATTTCACCCCGAAACTCCGTAAATTGGTAGGTGCCCCAATATGGATCTAATCGGGGCGCATGAAAACCTATCATGGGCTTATTTAATTGGAATAAGAAAAAAGAGCAACCCGCGCCTGACCCCGCACCGTACGATGCGGAGAAGATGCAAGCCATTTTTATCCGGGATACTACGGCCAATGCGGAAAAGCTGGTCAAGGCCTTTAATCCACGGTTTAACGGGGCTTTTGATTACTCGGCCGACAGCCTGTTATTACTCGATAAATTGCTGGATGAGTTTGCCAAATATTCCCGGAAGATGGAACCGGGTATGGTACAGGATATGGTGGCCCAGGCAGGCTCTTATATTTTTGAAGTGGCCCGGCGCCGGTATGGCGGGGTCTATGTCTGGTTTGAGGAAAGACATCAGCCTATTTTGGTGACCGGGCTTCCCTCCTTCCAGGTTTCGCTGGTGGCTTTTCAAAAAGTAAAGGACCGGCTGGAGAATGGAGAAGAGGATAGTATTCCCGTTTATTTTCAGCACTATTCCCAGAAAGTTGAAAGCGCGCGACCTGGCGACAAGATCAGGATCGAGTGAGCGTAAACACCTATACATGAGTCCATCACAGATATTTCAACGTCTTATCGATTACCTGCCGGAAGTGCATACTTCGCATCGGGTATTTGGCCATGTGCAAATGCACATGCGTACCCAGCAATGGGAATGGGCCCTATTGAGTTTAATTGACCTTGCCGACAAAAGCGGACATTATTTTTCGGAGGAATACTGGCTTTCCCTGGCCGATGCGGCAAAACAATTGGAAAAACCGGAGAAAGAAGCTTATTGTAAGGCGCAGATCCAGCGAAACCGGGAAGAAGTAAAGATGGCTACCCCATTTGGCTGGACTACAGTTAAGATCGGCGACCAGCAGTTTCAACATTATATAGCCCCTCGCATACGCGAGGAATGGGATATGGCCCGGCATAAACGGGATGAAGTGGATAACCTGCTGGAAGATGACGGAGTGCATCAAAAATCCGATGGACGCTCTGGAAGACTCTATTATGTAAACAACGGCCGATTGGCGGAAACGGAATATGAATTTGGTATGGATGGGCTGATCCTTTATTTCGCCTATACCACTCACTGGATACGCCCCCATAAAACAGCCCTGACCCCCGAAGAAAGGGATAATGCACGAAAGGCCCTGATGGATTGGGCCAGAAAGAACAGGACCCCTGTTGTATTTCAGGATTGAACAAGACCTGACAATATTCAATTATGAGAGCCTATATCGCCTTGAGTTATAGCCATCGTCATCTGCTTGAAAAAGAAATCAGCCAGGTTAGTTTGGTTCTTAAAAAGGCGGGATTTGAGGTATTTGTTTTTGTTGACCATTACCAGTTTCAAAAAGATGAAGAAAAGGATATGATGCAAGCTGCCTGTCGGGAGATCGATAACTCCCACCTGCTGATCGCCGAAACCAGTTATAAGGAGATTGGTATCGGGATTGAGATCGGTTATGCCAAAGGAAGAGGCATGCCGGTGATCTACCTGAGAAAAGAAAGCGCCGAACATTCCACCACGGCATCGGGGATAAGTGACTGCCAGGTTGTTTATTCAGACCTGAATAAGTTGGAGCAGGGATTGGTTTTTGCCCTAAAGACCTTAAGACCGCGGTTTCCTGTTTGAAATCATTGTAACAGGGGGCTGTAAGGGTCTATCTTACCGGCTTAAATCTGGACCTATGATTAAAATCCTGATTTTTGCCCTGATTGCCCTGTTTGTCCTGGTGGCGATCCTATCCTGGGGAAACTACCGGTTTGAAAGAAAATTCCGTAACGAGGTGACCCAAAACCTGCTGGAGAACAGACCCCTTACCGAAGAATTACTCACAGAGAAAGACCTGGCACACCTTCCCGAACCCGTTAAGAAATATCTCATGATCGTTGGGGTTTTGAACAAACCCAGGGTGTACAATTTTTATGTAGAAATGGAGGGGTATATGCGGGGACGGGGCCAGGATTACTTTCCATTTACCTGTCGCCAATATGATTTTCTGGGAAGCCCGGCCCGGTTGTTTTACATGAAGGGAAAAATGATGGGTGTCAATGTACCCGGCTATCACCGGTATATGAATACAAAGGCTTCGATGGATATAAGATTATTTGGGTTGATACCGGTGGTTCAGAAAAAAGGCGAGGTAATGAATAAGGCAGAGACAGTAACCTTGTTAAACGACCTTTGCATAATGGCACCGGCTACCCTTATTGACCCCCGGATCCGGTGGCAGGCCATTGACCCATACTCCGCCAGGGCCATCTTTACCAATCAGGGCATTACGGTATCCGCCATACTCTACTTTAATGAAAGGGGGGAAATGATCGATTTTCTTTCGAATGACCGTACCGATGTATCAGACATGAAGTCTTACCCCTTTACCACTCCGATGCTGACCTATGGGAATATTAATGGTTATCATTTATGTACCTACGGGGAGGCGGTTTGGCATTATCCAGAAGACAATTTTACTTATGGGAAGTTCAGGATCCTGAAGGTTATTTACAATGTAAAGGAATGATCAATCCTCGCTTAAATGGGAGGGCTTAAACTCGTGGCCACAATCAAAACAGCGATAGACCTTATTGGTGGAGACAGCCAGGTCGCCGAGGAAAAATCCCAGAACCGCCCCAAGAATGTTGCCCGGATTTTTTGGGGAGCTTACATATTCCACGTTGAATGACCCACACTGAAGACAGGCGATCTTTTGTTTTCTCTCCTGCGCATATTCCTGCAGAAGCGCCAGGGCGCGCTCAGCCTGGCTGGCGGCCACCATCAGCTTTATGCCCCCAACGGCTTGGTTCCAGAGGGGCATGGTGGTCACGGTATTTTCATCCATCAGGTAACACTGTATATTCTCAGACTCCAGTTTTCCCAGGATTATATTGGCCTCGATATAATCAGAAAAACTTTGTATCCTGACAAATGAGTTTGACATACTGTAATTTAGTGCATCATTCTGTTTAAATAAAAAACAAAAGGGATGGAGAAAGTTAACTTATTGGAAAAGGCCACGTTCATCAATGAGCACTGGAGCCCGCATATAGTGGGGGAGCTAAATGGCCAGCAGGCCAAGTTGGTGAAATTCAAGGGGGAGTTTGTATGGCACCATCATGAAGTGGAAGATGAACTATTCCTGGTTATCAAGGGAAATTTCAGGATGGAGTTAAGGGATAAGACCATTCAATTGAATGAAGGAGAATTTCTGGTGGTACCCAGGGGGGTTGAACATCGCCCGGTGGCAGACGAAGAAGTAACGGTTTTGTTGTTTGAACCAGCCACCACCCTAAATACAGGAAATATTCAAAATGAGTTGACGAAAGAGGAGCTCAAAAAACTATAGCTGAACAGCGGGGTGGTCCAGTCATATTTATTTTGAACACAAACCCTGGCGTTTACTGATTCAGCATCAGGGGCATAACCAGCATCATCAGTTCTTCGTTTTCATCCTGCTCGGTAGGTTTTATGATCCCGGCTTTTGTGGGGGTTGATAATTCCACGGTCACTTCATCGCTATCGGCGGCGTTGAGCATTTCAATAAGGAAACGCGCGTTGAAGGCGATGGTGATGTCTTCTCCGTCATAGCGGCATTTCATTTTTTCATCCCCTTCAAAAGAGAAATCAACATCCTGCGCGGTGAGTTCCAGTTGGCTTCCGGCAATGGAAAGGGCTACCTGGTTTGTGCTTTTATTACTAAAGATGCTTACACGACGGAGGGCACCCTGAAAATCGGACTTGTTTACCGTGAGTTTATAGGGGTTATCGGCAGGTATTACCACCTTATAATCCGGGAAACGGGCGTCGATCAGGCGGCAACTCATGCGGGTGCTGCCCAGGCTGACAAAGAGGTGGTTATTGTTATAGCTGATCGTGATTTCTTCGTCGCTGGCGGGGAGAACCGCTTTAAGCAGGTTCAACGGTTTTTTGGGAACGATGAAAGATTCGCTTTTGGGGCATTTCACATCGGTTCTTTTGTAGCGTACCAGGCGATGGGCATCGGTAGCCACGGTTTGCATACCTTTTTTATCCAGTTCAAAGAAAACACCAGTCATGGCCGGACGAAGGTCATCATTGCTCACGGCAAAGATGGTCTTGTTGATAGCGGTGAGCAGGGCCAAAGAAGTGGCGGAGAAAGAAGTCGTTTCGTCAGCAGAAGGTTCTTTGGGGAAATTATCGGGATTTTCACCCATGACCTTGTATTTCCCATTGTCGCTGGTGATTTCCACGGCATAATTCTTATCAATATTGAAGGTCAGAGGCTGATCGGGGATATTCTTCAGCGAATCCAGGAGGATCTTGGCGGGGATACACACTTTTCCGCTATCCTTGGCTTCAACGTCAAGGGTTACCCGCATCACGGTTTCCAGGTCGGTGGCCACCACGGTCATTTTATTTTTCTCCACTTCAAAAAGAAAGTCCTCTAAAATAGGGAGCACCGTATTGGCATTAATAACACCAGCAATATGTTGCAATTGTTTAAGCAGTGTTGACGAGGAAACGATAAATTTCATCTTGTCGGGTTTGGGGCGAAACTACTGATTTTTAACTAATTCCCAATAGGAAGTCGGGAGTTGGACCCTGACTCCCGACTATTACCTATCTTGCCACAATTACAACCCTATCTGTCCATGTTTGATAAGCTTTTTGGAAAATCAAAGAAGAAAACAGACCTCCCCGAGCCGGCGATACAATTTGGCCGGTATTCCGATAATAATAAGACCATGGCCAAGGTTAACCGGTGGACGGATGCCGATAACCTTTTCAAGGAGAAGAAGTACCCCGAGTCATTGGATGCATTTTTTGACTACCTGCGGGATGAGTCGGTGGGAAATGTGGTTTATAACCGCACAAACGGGGAAGGGCAGTTTGAGCTTTTCCAGGGGTCCAAGATTGTCAGGGGCCGGTTTACCCCCGATCAGTTGTCTGCCGAAGTAACCCTTGCCCGGATGCCCCAACCCAGTGTACCCGTGATGCGGCGTCTGCTGGAGCTAAATTTCAGCCTGTATTATTGCCGGTACGCCCTGGATGGTGACAGGCTCTGTATGCGGTTTGACACACCGGTGGTGGCCGGGAACCCCAATAAACTTTATTATGGTTTAAAAGAACTGGCCACCAAGGCCGATAAGCAGGATGACCTGCTGGTTCAGGATTTTACCACCTTGGAGAAACAAGATATTGAGCATATACATGATATCACCGATGCTGAAAAAGAGGTGAAATACCAGTTTATGCAAAAGTGGATCACCGAGACCCTGGACATTGTTGGCGGACTGGATGCGGATAAGTTTCATGGTGGTATCGCCTATATGCTTCTGACCCTGGCCTTCCAGATCGATTACCTGCTGGTGCCCGAGGGCAAACTCATGCATGATCTGGAAAAGATCGTGGAAACCTATTTCCGGAAAGACGAGAAACCGGTTCCTGAAAAGAACCGCGATCTGGTAGATTCCTTCCGGAAACTGCTCGCAAAAACAAGGGAAGAAGTATTTCATGATTTATACCGGTCGCGGCACACGTTTTCCATTGTGGCTCCGCAGGCATACAAGACCATTGCCGATATGATCTCGGCCTCTAATCAAAACATGATCTGGTACAAGGAAAACAGTTACCCGCAGATCGCCACTAAAATTTGCGAATATGGTTTTTCCTATTGCCAATATTCGTATAGCCTGCCCAAACCGGTTTCCGCTTTGTTTGAATTGTTTATGCGGGTGAACTACAGCGATTATTTTGAAGCGCTGGGATTTCCACGCAAATACTATAATAAACAAGATGGCCGGTTTGATGTGGATGCTATTTTCGCCAGGGTGCAGGAGATCACGGAATCCTGGAAAGCCAAATTTCCAGCCCTGGCCTTTCGCACCGAGAACCTCCGTTTTGATAACCTTACGGAGTTCAACCATTCCTTTACCAATGAAATTGAATTTCTGAACCTGGAAAACAAGTGAGCCAATGGAACCCGGAGCCTCTACACAAACCATCGAACGCTTTCAACCCGCTATTATACAGATCGCTACCCAGACCGGCACGGGTACCGGATTTTATTTAAAAGAATTTGACCTCATCATCACCAACGACCATGTGGTTGGGGGAAATGCGGAAGTGACCATAGCCGGTAAAACCTTTGATAAACAGCTTTCGCGGGTATTCTATACCGATAGAAAACACGACCTGGCCTTTCTGGAATCTCCGGTAGGCGTGGAATTGCCGGAAATAAAGCTTGGCAGGTACGAGACCATGAAGGATGGGGATCCTGTGATTGCGATTGGTCACCCTTATGGACTGAACTACACAGCCACCCAGGGGGTGATCAGCAAGGTGGACAGGATCAGGGATGGGCTGAAATACATTCAGATCGACGCAGCCATCAACCCCGGCAATAGCGGGGGCCCGCTGGTCAATGGTTCGGGGGAAATCATTGGCGTCAACACTTTTATCATACGGGGAGGGGACAACCTGGGCTTTGCCCTGCCAGTCAACTACCTGTTGGAAGCTCTCCGGCTTTATGTGCCCAATAAAGGGTTTCCTTCTACCCGCTGTTTTAGCTGTGGTTACCTGGTATTGGCCGAAAATATTGATTCGGGGAAATACTGCCCCAGTTGTGGTACCGAAGTGGAACTGCCCACCCCTCCGGAAAAAGAACCCGAGCCCGTAGGTGTGGCCAAAACCATTGAAGACATCCTGAAGAGCCTGGGCAAGGATATCAAACTTTCCCGCGAAGGGGCCAATAACTGGTCTGTAAAAGAAGGAACCGCAAGAATACGAATCACCTATAACCCGGAGAACTACTTTATTGCCGGGGATGCCTATCTCTGTCAATTACCCCAGGACCCCACACAGATCAAGGCCCTGTACCATTTTCTGCTACAGGAAAATTATAACCTGAATGGACTTGTATTAAGCTGCCTGAAACAAAACATCGTGCTTTCCTGTGTATTGTATGACCTTGACATGAGCCTGGAAATGGGCAAGTCCATTTTTGGTCACCTGTTCAAGAAGGCGGATGAATACGATGACCTGTTGAAAACAAGATTCGGGGCGGTAGAACGCTTAGAGGAATAATTTTTTTCCAAAATTCTCCATGCCCGTTCAACGCCTTACACCCGCGCAAGCCCATCAAAAACTAAAGCATTATTGTGCCTATCAGGAGCGCAGCCATAGCGAGGTAAAAGAAAAAGCCTATGGTTTTGGTCTCCGTCGCCAGGAGGTGGATGAGGTGATCTCCGCATTGATACAAGAAGGTTATTTGAATGAGGAACGATTTGCGATCGCCTTCGCAGGAGGTAAGTTTCGCATGAAGGGCTGGGGTCGCGTCAAGATCAAATATGAATTGAAACAACGAAAAGTGAGTGATTACTGTATCCGCAAGGCTTTACAGGAAATCGATGAAACAGTTTATCAGAAAACATTACAAGCCCTGGCGGAAAAAAAATGGAAATCGATTCGGGGTGCCGGGACAAATGGGTTTGTGAAAATGAGCAAGACGAGGGATTATTTGATACAACGGGGGTTTGAGGCGGGATTGGTACTCGAAGCTATTAAGAAAATTAGAGGCGAGGAATAAAGAATCGGGGGGGTATTCACCGCAGAGAACAAGAGGACGCAGAGTTACGCAGAGATTTTACCGCTAGGGCGCTAAGGCAGAAGAAACGCCAAGAGTTAATTGTTAAAAACCTCCTCTGCCTAACGCTGCGTCCTCTTGTTCTCTGCGGTGAATATTATTTAAAACCCTTTCTTCCCCGAAGCCGCTGCCTGCTTTACTTCTTCTTCTGTTCTTCCACCCGGAGGGCAATTCTCTCTTAAGAACTTTGTGTACAGGGCAGCCAGGTGCTCAAAAGTGCCTTGGCCTTCGCTGATTCCGTGAGTACGGTTGGGATAGGCCATGAACTGGAATTGTTTTTTATTCTTAACCAGTTCGTTCACCAGCATTTCCATGTTTTGATAATGAACGTTGTCATCACCGGTGCCATGGATCACCAGCAAATTGCCACGCAGGTTTTTGGCATGGGTGAGCGCAGCGCCTTTTTTGTAAGGGGCCATATCTTCCTGGGGAAGACCCATGTAACGTTCGGTATAGATGTTATCATACAACAGCGAACTGGTTACGGGGGCTATGGAGATACCGGTTTGGTAGGTTTCAGGGTATTGAAACATCAGGTTGAGGGTGGAAGATCCGCCACCACTCCAGCCCCATACTGCTACCCGGGTGCTGTCGATAAACGGCCACTTTACAATTTGTTTTGCAGCCAGGGCCTGGTCACGGATATTCAACTGACCGATATTCTTGTAAATGGCTTTTCTCCAGGCGCGGCCTTTAGGGGCCGGTGTTCCCCGGTTATCAACCGAAACCTGGATATATCCATCATTCTCCATGTCGCCGCTATACAGGTAATTACCAGCCGCCCCATAACTATCACCCACGGTGGTTGAAGCCGGTTCCCCATAAACATAGAATACCAAGGGATACTTTTTGCTGGGATCAAAATTGTTTGGCTTCACCATCCAGCCATCCAGGGTAACCCCTTCTTCGGTGGTAACCTGAAAAAAGGAGGTGTTGGATTTGGCTTCCGAAGCGGGTTTTACCTTTTTGCTGATATCATCCTTTTCATTAAAGGGTTTATGATCGGGCAGGTAAACCCATTCTGTCATGGGAGGGGTATAATAGTTGGAGAAGGTATGTCTGGCAAATTTCCCGCTTGGCGCGATTTCATAACCATGGGTACCTTCTTCATTGGTGGGGGAAACCAGTTCCAGTTTACCCTTGCCATCCATTTTAGTTTTATAAAGATATTTCTGAGTGGCGTTTTTGGGCGAAGCGGTGAAATAAGCATAGCCGCTTTTTTCATCGGCCAACAGAAAGTCGATCACATCATAGTCTCCTTTTGTGATCAGGGTTTCCTTGCTGCCATCGCGGCTGACACGGTAAAGGTGACGCCAGCCATCTTTTTCACTTAACCAGAGAAACTCTTTCTTGCCATTGATCCAGTCCCAGCCGGTTACATCATTGGTCCACTCGCTGATGGTGGCCACCCAGGCTGAATCGGTTTCGGAGTAGATGGTCTTTGCCTCTGCGGTGGCGGTATTGCAAACCATGAGTTTGCTTTCATTCTGGCGGCGATTCAATTGCTGGAGAATGATCTCACCAGGCGCGGTCCATTCCATTCTGACAATATAATGCTGGGCGGGGTCACCGGGTACATTCATCCACTTGGTATTGGCGGAATTAATATCCACCACGCCAATACGGGCGGGTGAGGGTGGTTCACCCACCTTGGGATATTCTACGGGTATCACCCGGCTGTAAACAGAATCGGTGGTATTTAGCATAAAATAATCCCGTATCTGGTTGGCATCGATCTGCCAGTAGGCTATGTTTTTTCCATCGGGACTCCAGCGAAAACCATCACGCATGGCAAATTCTTCTTCATACACCCAATCAAAGGTTCCATTGATCAGTTTCTTGGTTCCTTTATCATCTGTCAACTTGCGGATATCCCCGGAAGCCAGGTCTTCCACATAAATATTATGCTCACTTACATAGGCCACTTTGCTCGCATCGGGGGAGAATTTGGCAAATTGAAGGGATGATTCAGGCCGGCCCTTGCCAATTTGTTTCAACTCACCGGTATTGCGGTTTAATACCCAATAATCACCACGGGTAGGATATCGCCACACCCTCTTGGCGTTGGTATAGATCAGGGCTTTTGTACCATCGTCAGAAAGTTGGAAACTCCTTGGGGCGATCGCTTTGCCACTCGCCGGGGTCAGGTCTTTTTTACTGATAAAGGTGGATTTGGTCAATCCGGGCAGGTCGATCTTAACGATCTCGCCTTTTTCAGCCTGGTAATAACTATTGCCATCCGGGGTCCATTTGGTAACGGGTATGCCGGGTTGGGCAATGGCCAGGATCACAAGAAACTGAAGGACAAAGAACGAAAGAAGGGCTTTTTTTGATTGGCGAAATAACATGGTCAGGTATTTGGGGTCAAATAACAGTATTTCAATGAATTTTTACGTGAAAATTTGATGACCGGATAGAGTTTCTCGCGGCGGACGCAAAGAGACGGTGGGCGCAGTGGCATGCTGAGCCAATGCGGGTACCGGAAGAAACAGATCTTAGTCCAGCTTTCTAATCCAGATGTTCCGGAAGCTCACCGGGTTGCCATGGTCTTGTAAAATTATGGGTTCACGGTCGCTGTGGAGCTTATACTCGGCCACCCCGATATACTCGGTGCCACCCCAGATGGCGGTATGGTTCTGAACCAGGACCCCATTATGGATCACTGTTATATAGGCCGGGGAGATCAGGGTACTGTCTTTGGTATTGAAACGCGGAGCCGTGAAAACGATATCATAACTCTGCCATTCACCGGGGGGACGGCAGGCATTTACCAGGGGCATGTGTTGCTTATAAATGCTGGCAGCCTGGCCATTGCTATATGTACGGTTATTGTAGTTATCAAGAACCTGTAATTCATAGCGGCCCATCAGGAAGATGCCGCTATTGCCCCGACCCTGTCCGTTGCCGGAAACCTGTGCCGGGGTTCTCCATTCAATATGCATCTGGATGCTGCCAAACCCTTCCTTGGTTTGAATATCCCCTTTACCGCCAACAACAGTCAGGATGTCGTTTTCCACTTTCCATTCTGGGGTACCGCCACCCATTTTCTTTTGCCAGGAGGAAAGGTCTTTGCCACCAAAGAGAACAACGGCATCGGAAGGGGCATTGGCCGCCGTAGCGCCAGGGGTAACAACACGAGGTTCGGGTTGCCATACTTCGGTGAGGGCGGGGTCGCCTTTGCGTTGCGCAAGCGAGGCTAATGAAAGGCCAAGGGCCAGAAAGACAAGAGATCGTTTCATGATAATAAGTTGTTGTGTGTATTAAAGATACGTTCATTGTAAATTACAAGTTCAATACCTTTACAATCCATCCTAATTTCATGTCGTCACTCACCATCAGTCTTATACAAACGGCCCTACACTGGGAAGATCCCGCCGCCAACCGGAAGATGCTGGAGGAAAAGATCTATTCCATCAAAGAGAAGACCGAACTGGTGGTATTGCCCGAAATGTTCTCCACGGGTTTTAGCATGGATCCTGAAAGACTGGCTGAGACCATGGACGGACCTACGGTAACCTGGATGAAAGGGATGAGCTCAGAAAGAAAGATCATCCTCACCGGAAGCCTGATCATTCAGGAAGGGGAAGATTATTTTAACCGCTTGCTTTGGGTTTTACCCAATGGACAGGTGGGAGTATATGATAAACGGCACCTGTTTGCCTATGCCGGGGAACACGAGCATTATACGCCGGGTCAAAAGCGGCTGATTGCGTCAGTAAAAGGGTGGAAGATCCAGTTGCTGGTTTGCTATGACCTGCGGTTTCCGGTATGGGCAAGACAACAGTCAAATTCCGAGGGCCCCGAATATGACCTGCTTATGTTTGTGGCCAATTGGCCGGCGAAAAGAGCGCATGCCTGGAAAAGCCTGCTACCGGCCAGGGCCATCGAAAACCAATGTTATGTGGTCGGGCTAAACCGTGTGGGTGAAGATGGCAATGGGCATTACTATGCCGGAGATAGCATGGTGCTTGATCCGCTGGGGCAAATACTTTTTCACCAGGCCGATACCGAAACCATACATACCATTACCCTCGAGAAAAAGGGACTTGAAGATATTCGTACCCAAATGCCATTCTGGAAGGATGGCGATCCATTTTTAATAAGCCATTGATACATGAAGAAAGCCTATCTCCCCTCAACCATTTTTACAGGTGAAGAAAGCCTGTCGGGAATGGCCATCCTGGTGGAGAAGGGAATGATTGAAGCGCTTGTTCCATCAGGCGAAATACCGGATGACTATGAAGTCATTGACCGGTCGGGGATGATCATGACCCCGGGGTTTATTGACCTGCAGATCTACGGAGGAAACGGAAGACTTTTTTCCCGCTATACCGATGTGGAAAGCCTGGAAGCAACCCATGATTATTGCGCGGCCGGAGGCGCCACTCATTTTTGCATCACCATTGCCACCAATAGCCGGGCAGTGGTTTCAGCAGGAATTGCTGCCATACATGCTTATTGGGAAAAAGGGGGAAAGGGATTGTTGGGTCTGCACCTCGAAGGACCCTACATCAACAAGGAGAAGAAAGGGGCCCACCTGGACGAGTTTATCCATACACCCACGGAGGAAGAATTGTTATCACTTATTGAAGAAGGAAAAGACGTCATCAAGATCGTGACCCTCGCCCCAGAATGTTGCGACCCGGAATTGATCCGGTTGTTACAAAAAAACGGGATCATCGTTTCCGCCGGGCATAGCAATGCGAGTTATGAACAGGCCCATCAGGGATTTAAGGCGGGCATAGGGTTGGCTACACATTTATTCAATGCCATGTCGCCGCTTCAAAGCCGGGAACCAGGAATGGTGGGAGCCATTTTTGATCACCCCAAAGTGATGAGCAGCATGGTGGTGGATGGCGTGCATACGGATTATGCAGCGGTAAGGATCAGTAAGAAGATCATGGGCAACCGTCTTTTTTTAATTACGGACGCTGTAACTGAAACAACCGAAGGCCCTTATCCTCATGTTTTTCGTGGCGACCGGTATTGTATGCCCAATGGAACCCTGTCCGGTTCCTCCCTCACCATGATGAAAGCCGTGAATAACTGTGTAAAACATGGTGGTATTTCGCTGGAAGAAGCCTGCCGAATGGCTTCCACTTATCCCGCCAGGGCAATTGGAATGGAGAAGAGGTTGGGGTATATTAAGAAAGGGTATGAAGCCAGTTTTACCATTATTCCTTCGCGAGGATAAGCTTTTTAACCATTTCCATTTTGTAATCCACACCATTTCTGATCGCTTCTACACTGGGTCCGACAAACAATTCGGGTTGAACACCCATTCCGTCTTTTGGCTTAAGTGGATGGGTAACCAGCCGGAACAAAGGCAGGCGAAAACGTACTTTTGAATGAGGAAGGGTAACTTCCGGGATAAGCCAAGCGGAATTACCATAGGCACCACCACCGGTTTCTTCCCCCACGATCAGTACATTTTCCTGTTCCCGAAGTGTACCGGCAAAAAGGGTGGTAGCTGAAAAGGAATTGCCACCGGTGAGTATATAGACCTGCCCGCGAAAACGGTTCTTTCTTTTTGGTTTGAAATAATGTTTCTCATAATAACCAAAATGATAATACCCATCCGCCTTCTTCCTGGTAAAGAAGAGCATGAACAGCTTATTAAAAAAATGATGCTGGATGTATTTTCCGTAAGGGGAATTTTTACGGATGGCATAGAGGGAGTCGGCCAGCCGGAAGGGTTTGTCGGCGATAAACTTGGTTAGCAGAGTGGAGTTTCCCACATTACCACCCCCGTTTCCACGAACATCGATCACCAGGTTTTTTGTTTTTTCCCGGCGCATTTGTCGGAATGATTTCCGAAAGAAATTTTTTAACCCAAAACCATTGCTAAAGCTGTTCAGGTTGATGTAGGCTGTAGAGTCCGGATCGGCAAACAGGAATTGCCGGGAGGCCAGTCGCTCCATTTTTTTTCTTTCCGCCTTGGTGGGTCTGGGAAAACCCAATGCGCCCCTTCGGAAAGAACTGTCTTTACGCGGATCGAAGACAGGAATGGTAATTTCTTTTTCCAATCCCTGGGAATCGAGATAGGCAATGCGGTATTTTTCCCGGATGCCAAATACAGTGGTGAACAAGGTGGCGAAATTTCCTCCAGTGCTAAGAGCCTGGTATTTATGGGTGGTTGAATATCCATCGGAGGAAAGAAACTTTGATAAGGTGTCAATAAGCAGCCTGATATCCTGGCCATCGATTTTTGTAATGGGTGTACCCCTGACCAGGATGCTGTCATTCCGGTGGAGATTGGCCGTTACCACAGTGGTATCTCCCCAGGTTTTTATCCGCAGGGGAAAAGAAAGCTGACGAAGGGTATCTACCAGGCGGTTGTATTTGCGGGAAGAGCGGATGGTGGAGTGGCCGCAATGCACACCGGCATATACATAGCTTAAAACTTTTCTGAAGTTTCTTTCGGTCAGCGAATCTTTCAACTGTGATTCACCATATTCGAAATACTGGTTGAGTTTTTCCTTGGAGCTATACCAGTAGGCAGAGGGGTGGTTGGATTCTACGAGTTCCCGAAAGACCTGGAAATCCTGCTTCATTTCTTCCGGGGCCAGTTTATGGGAGGCCATGTTTTTTCGGCCAACCGTGCAGGCGGTAAGGAAGAGGGGGATAAGGCTTATGAAGAGGGTTTTGTTCATTGTTTCAGGTGGTTCCAACCCTGTGCAGTTAGGGGGTGCTGTGTACCGCCCTTGGTAATGATATGCGCCCCTTTTTCTGGTTCGGTCATATACCCCACAATGCTGATGGCATCGATGTCTTTTATTTTATCATAGTCGGATTGGGATATGGTGAACACCAGTTCATAATCTTCTCCGCCACTTAAAGCACAGGCGGTGGGGTCGATTTCGAACTTATAGGCGGCCAACCGCGATTCTTCGGCAACAGGAATTTTCTCCTCATACAAGATACAACCGAGGTTGCTTTGTTTGCAAATGTGGAGGACCTCAGAGCTAAGTCCGTCGCTGATATCCATCATGGCGGTGGGGGTGATGCCTTTATCTTCAAAGAAGGCGATGATGTCTTTTCTGGCTTCGGGTTTTAGCAATCGGCCAATGACATAGGATTCTCCTTCCAGGTCGGGTTGTATTTGCGGGTTTTCGAGGTAGATCTTTTTTTCTCTTTCCAGGAAGAGCAATCCGATATAAGCGCCCCCGAGGTTGCCGCTCACACAGAGCAGGTCACCTTTTTGGGCCGTGCTTCTTTTCACAAATTTATCCGGGGCCACTTCCCCCAGGGCGGTTACGGAAATGATCATGCCTTTTTGAGAGGAGGTGGTATCACCCCCCACCAGGTCCACATTGTATTCCTGACAGGCGGCATAGATACCCTCGTAAAATTCATCCAGTGCCTCAACACTAAACCGGTTGCTGATACCCAGGCTGATGACTACCTGGGTAGGGGTGGCGTTCATGGCATATATATCGCTGAGGTTGACCACTACGCTTTTATAACCCAGGTGTTTGAGGGGGGTATAGGTAAGATCAAAATGCACACCTTCCACCAGCAGGTCGGTGGTGATCACGGTTTGTTTGCCAAAATGATCCACAACGGCGGCGTCATCGCCCACACTCAGCAGGGTGGTGGCATTCCTGGTTTCGTTATTTCTGGTCAGGTGTTCAATCAATCCAAATTCACCCAGGGTTGATATCTCGGTCCGGTTGCTCATATCAATGTTGATTTATCACTTGTAATAATTGGTCGTGAATCTTTCCATTAGTGGCCACCAGGTGTGGTTGATAGAGCGAGTAGCGGTCGCCGCTAAAATCGGTCACTTTGCCACCGGCTTCTTCCACCATGAGAAAACCGGCGGAGCTATCCCAGGCCTGGAGTTTGTGTTCATAGAATCCGTCAAAGCGGCCGGCGGCCACCCAGCAGAGGTCGATCGCGGCAGAACCAAGACGGCGAACGGGAACCCCTTTTCTGATGAGCCGGTCAAATACATCCAGCGGGCCATTGGGCATATCAAGATAGGTGTAGGGGAAACCGGTCACCAGACAGGCTTTCCACACATCGGTTTCCTTGCTTACCCGGATAGGTTTACCGTTAAGGGTAGCGCCTTTTCCTTTTTCGGCTACAAACAGTTCGTTGAGTATGGGTGCATATACGGCACCCATTATCATCTCCCCGTCTTTTTCCAAACCTATGGAGACACAACAGAGCGGGAGTCCATGGGCAAAGTTTACGGTACCATCAATAGGGTCCACGATCCACTTAAAGGGGGAGTCCTGTTCCATGGCACCTGCTTCTTCACTCAATATGTAGTGATCGGGGTAGTGTTTTCTGATGACTTCAAAAATGGCTTTCTCCGCAGCATGGTCGGCTTCTGTGACGAGGTTGTTGACCCCTTCCTTATTGGAAATGCTGAATTCACCATTGAAAAAATGAGAGAGGGTATGGCCTCCGGCACGGACGGCTTCTAAAAGGATTTCCTTCATGGCAGCAAAGATAAACCCGCTGATCTATCTTTGGCCGGTGAAACTTTCCATTCTCCTTGTTGCCTATAATTCCCTCCCTTACCTCCGCGCCTGCCTGGACTCGGTTAACCAGGCCATTCAATCAGCAGGTTTTCCGGTTGAGGTAGTGGTGGTGGACAATGCATCGGTGGACAAGACCATCGAAACCCTTTCGCCCGGTTTTCCCTGGGTGAAATGGGTGGCCAACAAGGAGAATACGGGTTTTTCAAAGGCCTGCAACCAGGCATTTGCCCTGGCAAGTGGTGAATATTCCTTGTTCCTGAACCCAGATACGGTCATTCCCGCTGATTCGCTGAAGAAAAGCCTGAATTTTCTTGACAAACACCCTGAAATTGGCGCCCTGGGCGTGCGTATGCTGGATGATAATGGACGGTTTTTACCCGAATCCAAACGAGGGATACCCGGCCCGCAAGCCAGTTTCTTTAAGTTGTTTGGTTTTTCTTCCCTTTTTCCGCGGTCCCGGTTCTTTTCCGCATACTATGCCGGGCATGTAGGTGAAATGGAAACCGCCCCGGTGGACGCCCTGTCTGGAGCTTACCTGCTCATTCGTAGTCCATTGTTTAAAACCCTGGGTGGTTTTGATGAGTCCTTCTTTATGTATGCTGAGGATATTGACCTTAGTATTCGCGTAAAACAAGCCGGGTATTCCTGCTATTATTTTCCCGAGGTAACCATCAGGCATGCAAAAGGGAAAAGCACGATAAAGGACCAGGTTTATCGCGACAGGTTTTATGGGGCGATGACGATTTTTGTCAATAAATATTATAAAGACCAGCCAGTTAAGGCGGCCATACTCAAGACCGGGATAAAGTGGAGGAAGTTGTTGGCAGCCTGGATGGGTTGACCATTAAATGCTTAATTTTAGCGCGTAGTAAGAAAAGATCAGAACGGATGACGAGAATCATTGATATTAAATTACCAAAAGCGATTGCCACAGCCCTGCGAATCCCTCAGAACGATCCGCGACGGCAGCAGACCCGGGTGTTGAAGAAATTGCTCAAGAAAGCCCGGTTCACTGAATTTGGCCAGGAATACCGCTTTGATGAGATCCTTCTCAGTCGTCACCCGGGAAAGAAATTTCAGGAACTGGTCCCCACCTACGATTATAATAAGATCTACAGCCAGTGGTGGTATAAAACCCTGGAAGGGGTACCCGATGTGGCATGGCCGGGAAAGATCAAATACTACGCCCTTAGTTCAGGCACATCAGAAGCAGCCAGTAAGTATATTCCCATCACCAGTGAATTATTGCGCAGCAATACCATCAATTACATCAAGCAGCTCTTTTCGCTTTTTACCTATGAGCATGTGCCTAGAAATGCCATGGCCAAGGGCTTTTTAATGCTGGGTGGTGCAACCGATCTCAAAAAAGGAAAGGCCGGCTGGTTTGCCGGTGACCTGAGCGGCATTCTTGCCAAGAAAAGACCCTTCTGGTTTCAGACGTTTTACAAACCCGGTGGACGCATAGCGGCTATACAGGATTGGAACCAGAAACTCAACGAGATCGTGGAGCATGCGAGGGAATGGGATATCGGCTATATTGTAGGTGTACCTGCCTGGTGCCAGATGTGTATGGAAATGGTGATCGAGCACTATAAAGTGAAGAATATCCATGAAGTATGGCCCAACTTTTCCTTTTTTGTACACGGGGGCGTAGCATTTGAACCCTACAAAAAGGGTTTTGAAAAACTGCTGGGCAAACCCATTATCTATATTGAGAATTATCTTTCCAGCGAAGGGTTTATCGGATATAAACACCGGGAGCATGCCAAGGGCATGCAACTGATCCTGGATAATAATATTTTCTTTGAGTTTGTACCCTTTGATGATAAGAATTTTGACAGCGAAGGTAAAATGGTTGATAACCCCGAGGCATTCATGATCCATGAAGTGGAGGAGGGAAGGGAATATGCCCTGCTGATGAGTACCAATGCCGGGGCCTGGCGTTACCTGCTGGGAGATACAATTAAGTTTGTTGACCTGGAGAAATCCGAAGTGGTTATCACCGGTCGCACCAAACATTTCCTCAGCCTGGTTGGCGAACACCTGAGCGTGGATAACATGAACAAAGCGATCCAACTGGTGAGTGAAGAGTTTAACGTGTGTATTCCGGAATATACCGTAACCGGTATCCCCTTTGAAGGGTTTTTTGCCCACCGCTGGTATATAGGTTGTGATGACAGGGTGGACAAGGACCTGATCCGAAACAGGATAGACCAGCACTTACGTGAACTGAATGATGACTATGCCACTGAACGTGATAGCGCCCTCAAGGAAGTGTTCCTGGAAGTGCTTCCCGAAAACCGGTTTATCGAGTTTATGGAATTAAAGGGAAAACTGGGGAGCCAGCACAAATTCCCCCGAGTATTGAAAGGGAAAATGCTGGAGGATTGGGAACAATTTTTAAAAAAGAAAAGCCAGTAGCCATTACCTGTAGCTATAGGCGTTATTATAGAAATTTACCTTTTTAATTATAAATGACCACCAAAGGCCTTTTCCCCCGACTCTGGCGTTTCATAAAAAGGGTATTTATCTTTCTCTTCATTTTTCAGTTTGTCTATATTCTCGCGCTAAAATGGATAAACCCTCCGATTACAATCACCCAGCTATCTTCCTGGATAAAAGGTGATGGGTTAAAAAGGGATTATGTGGATAAAGAGGAGATTTCCTCTTTTGCAAGACTGGCAGTTATTGCGGGGGAGGATCAGCTCTTTCCGGATCATAGCGGGTTTGACTGGAAAAGCATCAAGAAGGCGCAAAAGTACAACCAACGAAAACCCGGGCGTATCCGGGGCGCCAGTACCATTAGCCAGCAAACCGCCAAGAATGTTTTTCTCTGGCAGGGGCGCAGTTGGATAAGAAAGGGCCTGGAGACCTATTTTACCTTCATGATCGAGTTGATCTGGGGAAAAAAGAGGATACTCGAAGTGTATCTGAATGTAATTGAAATGGGAAAGGGGGTTTATGGAATTGAAGCCGCGTCGCGACAATATTTCAATAAACCAGCCGGGAGCCTTTCCCGTGCCGAAGCGGCCATGATCGCGGCCTGCTTGCCCAATCCAAAGATGTACACGGTAAAGCCAATGTCGCGTTATGTGGCCAGGAGATATCCATTTGTACTGGGGCAAATGCGCAACCTCGAAGGGGATGAGGATATTCAGGCTGTTGTTGCCAATGCGGGAACAATTACCACAAAGACGAAAGGGCGCTAAGAGCGCTTTGAAAGCGATCGGATTCAGTGCCACGAATTTCAACCCAGGGGGTGCCCTGGTTGATCAGTATATCCTTATAGATTTTGTATAAACGCTCGCGTGATTCCAGATCGGGGTATTCACGCAATTCATCCTTTACCCAGGGAAGATCGGGAGCGCAGAGCAGGTAGAAATCATATTTGCGGGTGGCGATCTGTTCCAGAATGTATTTATGGCATTTTCCAAACACAAATTCACACCACACTTTCATGACGTACATGTCGGTGTCGATAAATAAGACTGGTCCGGGGTCGGGGGCCGGAGGTTCTTTCTTCGGACTCTGGACTTCGGACCTCCTCCCCATCACTTGTAAAACAAACTCTTCCTCCAAACCCACCTGTCCTTTGGCAATGGTCAGCAGGTCATCAAAAGTATAGTCCATCCCATTTTTCAATAAATACCCGCGTGCATATTCAGGGCACCAAAGGGTATTGAAATGCGCGGCAAGTTGTTTGCACAAAGTGCTTTTGCCGGTGGATTCAGGGCCTATGATGACTATTTTCTTTATTTGGTTTTGGTCGCCCATGCGGGTTTTGCTTTCATGACCTTTTTATGGATGGGACAGTCGGGGGTATGCGCCCCCGGCAGGTAACCTGTACTCATCAGGAATTCATTGACGATCTCCCCACCGGTAAACCGAAAGGTCTTTTTGAATAATTTGGTCCACTCTTCTTTTGTGAGTGGATGATGATGGTCCAGCCATTTGCGAAAGGACCCAAATTCCTTTTGAAGGAGAATGATCGTCTTGGCGTTTTCAATAGCAGCCTGAATTTTGAGCCGGTTGCGGATGATGCCGGCATCCTGCATCAGCCGGTCAAAATCCTTTTCCTTAAAGGCAGCTACTTTTTTAATATCAAAATTGCGATAGGCTTTTCTGAAATTTTCCTGTTTGTTGAGAATGGTGGTCCAGCTCAACCCGGCCTGGTTTATCTCCAGGATCAGGCGGCAAAACAGCTCATCATCTTCTGCTATAGGAAAGCCATAATGTTGGTCATGATATACCCGGTGAACCTCGTTTTCGCCCTGTTTCAGGGATTGAATAAATCGGCAATAGCTCATTTGGTTTGCGTTTCTCTGTTTATTTTCTTCCATTCAACAAATCCCCACCAGGCCAGGGCAAGGAACAATACGTACATCAGCGAAAATAGCATGAGTTCTTTATAAAAATTAAGTGGGATGGCTACAATATTGGAGAATATCCAGGCCAGCCAGTTTTCGATCTTTCGTTTGGCCATCCACCACATGGCGGTGATGGCGGAGGAGGATACCAGTGAATCAAGTATTGGGGTATTGCTATTGGTAAATTGGGCCAGCACGATATAGATAACCATCCAAAAGAACACAAAGAACCCGATGCCAAACCATAATTGAGGGCGTGTACACCAGCTAACGGGGTAGGTATAATGACTGGCATCTTTTTTCTGCACCCAGTTATACCAGCCATACACGCTCATCAGGAAATAATAGATATTGAGGGAAGCATCCGCATAAAGAGCGGGGTCAACCATAAAGAAATACACATAGGCCGCCAGTAACACCCCGATGATTCCTGTAGGGTAAACTAGTACATTGTTTTTACGGGCATACCACACACTGGCGATTTGCGCAAGGGTGCTGACCCATTCCGGCCATTGGGTTTGGCGGACATTGGAAAGAAAATGTTGAACTATTTCAGAAATACTCATCTTTTATGGGGGTTTCTCGCGGCGCGCGCAACGACTATGGCGATCGCGGCGGTAACCAAAGAATCGAAATTAGTACGGCCGCAGCGTCCGAAATTATCTTTGCGGGCGCTGCGAGAAAAAATCATTCTCTTTTATATCTTCTCAAAGGCCGAAGGTATCTTGTTTTTTTGGAGGTAGAAAACCGGGTGGGTATTGTTTGCCATTGTCCGTTTTTATCATTTCCCCACACCACAAAGTGAAGGTGGGGGAAGGCGGTGTATCCTGTATTTCCACTCAGGCCAATCACCTGGCCTTGGTTTACCTTGTCACCGATATTGACCAGCACCCCGTCTTTTTGCAGGTGCCAGTATCCGGCCCGGGTACCGTCTTCATGTTGTATGACAATAAAGTTCGCATCCTGCCGGTATTTTGAATTGAGCCCACCGCGGCTACCCGACTCATTCATCCGGACCACTACCCCACCCCTGGCCGCGCAGATCTTTGTCCCTTTTTTCATTTTAAAATCTAGGGCCACCCGGTTGCGGTGGGTGTACGCTGAGTAATATCCTTGCACCACCCGGTGCGTTTTCCCTATTTCATAAGGCAGCGTGTAAATATAACTGGTGTCTTCGGTGAGCTTTCCCTTTTGTAGCAACTTGGCCGTGCTTTTTTGCGCTTCCTTATTCATGCGGCAACTAACCCAGGAGGCGCATCCAACGGTGAGCAATAACAGAAATAGCAGGAATCTTCGCATTGAAATAAATGTAATGATTAAAATAAACAAGCAAAAAAGAGAAAGGTTAAAGAGGATTTAAAAGAGGTTATTTTTGCCAGATGAAACTTGCCGTATTGGGGGCTGGCATGGTGGGCCGCGCGATGGCCCTTGACCTCGCCGCCACACATGAGATCACTTCCTTTGACAGGAGTGCCGATAACCTTTCCATATTAAAGGAACGTAACCCGCTTATTCAAACCCGGGAGGTGGACCTGATGCAGTACCCGTTGTACCCTGAGTGGCTGCGCGATTTTGATTTTGTCATTACGGCTGTTCCCGGTTTTATGGGATATAAAACCCTTGAAGCCGTGATCAGGGCTGGTAAATCAGCCGCCGATATTTCCTTTTTCCCGGAAAATGCCCTCGACCTTGATCCTCTCGCCAAAGAAGCAGGTGTAACCGTGATCACGGATATTGGAGTCGCACCTGGAATGGGCAACCTGATCCTGGGCCGGTATAATGAAGAAATGGTGGTGAAGAAATTTGAATGTTATGTGGGAGGATTACCCACGCACCCCAAACCCCCGTTTTATTATAAGGCGCCATTTTCGCCTATTGATGTTATTGAAGAATATATTCGTCCGGCACGATTAAAAGAAAATGGACGGATTGTAGAAAAGCCGGCCCTCACTGATCGGGAGTTGCTGGAGTTTAATGAAGTGGGCACGCTGGAAGCGTTTAACACGGATGGCCTGCGCTCCCTGCTTTTTACCATGCCCCATATTCCGGATATGCTGGAAAAAACCATGCGTTTTCCCGGGCATATTGACCTAATACTCTCCTTGAAGCAAGCCGGTTTTTTTAATACCGAAATGGTTAACATACAGGGGAAGGAAATTTCACCACGGGAGTTTACCTCCCGGATGCTGATTGATGAATGGAAACTGGGAGAAGAAGAAGAGGAATTTACAGTAATGAGGGTGATTGTGGCGGGTGAGAAAGATGGCAGGCCCCAACGCGTTGAATACAATTTGCTCGACCGGTATGATCCGGTTACCCGTCTCTCATCCATGGCCAGGACAACCGGCTATACCTGTACAGCGGCCTTGCACCTGATCATGGAAGGGTTGTTTACCGAGAAAGGAGTGTTCCCGCCAGAGTTGGTAGGCGGGAAAAAGACATGTTTTGACTATGTGCTAAAATATCTTGCTGAGCGCCACGTTTATTGGAAATTAGCCTAAATAAATCTTATGAAAGTTCTGCTCTCCATTCTCTCCCTGATTGTATCCATTAGCCTTTTTTCACAATCCCGCGAAGAAATTGAAAAAAAAGCAGATGCCTTTTTTGAAAAGGAGCAATTTACCGAAGCACTAAGGGAATATATGATTGGCCTGAACTCCTACCCCAATGACAGTAGTTTTTTGTTGCAAAAAGCGATCTGTCTGGACAGGCTGGATGAACTGGTTGATTCCTATGAAGCGTATTCAGAATTATTAAAAAAACACCCGAGAAACTTCATCGGGTACAATAACCGGGGCTTATTGCTTCTGCGGGCACAGGAATTTGAAATGGCTTTGCAGGATCTCAACAAGGCGGTAGAGATAGCTTATACAGACAGTATCCTTGTCTCGGCCCTGGTTAACCGGGGTTCGGTAAAATTTCATACCCGTGATTTTAATGGAACCTATGAGGACCTGACAAGGGCTTTAAAGCTGGATCCAAACAATATTGCGGTATTGAATAACCTGGCTGGCGTATGTGATGAGATTGGAAAGCCGGAACTAACTTTCGCCTATTTACGGCGCATCCTGGCCGAAGAACCAGAAAATATTGGGGCCACTTCCAATCTTGGATTTGCCTATCAGGAACATGGACGATATGACAGCGCCATTTATTTTTTTAATAAAACCATTGCTCTTGATTCCACCATGGCCCTGGGGTATAGCAACCGGGGGTATTGTTATTATAAGACAGGCAAAACCGACCAGGCCCTGATAGATGTGGACCGGTCACTGGAGCTATATCCAACCAACGCGTATGCCTATCGTACCCGCGCCCTGATCCATATTAAAATGGGCAAAAATGCGGAAGCCTGTAAGGATATAGAAATGGCCTTATTGTACAAGTTTACGATAACGTATGGCGACGAAGTGGAAGAGTTAAAAAAGAAGTATTGCCAATAATCGGGGTAAATGTTCTATCCCAGTCCATTATTCCGCGTCGGCCAGCACTTCTTTCACTTCAGGAATCATTCTCTTCATCATGCCTTCAATACCGGCCTTCAGGGTGATCATGGAGGAAGGGCAGCCGGAGCAGGAACCCTGCATGGCCAGGCTTACTGTACCATTCTCGTAACTTTTGAACTGAATGGCGCCGCCATCCATTTCAACCGCAGGGCGCACATAATTATCGAGTAATTCTTTAATACGTTTTACCACGTCGTCGTCATCGGCAGCCACTTCGTTGGAACTTTCCTGTTTTACGGCAGCCAATTCCTCTTCATTCACAACGGTTTTACCCTCTTCCAGGTACTGTTTCAGGAATTCCCGGATGGAGGGGATCACGTCGTTCCAGTCGGTATCAGGGGTCTTGGTCAGGGTGACGAAATTACTGGCGATAAATACCGCGCGGATAAAGGGAAACCCAAACAATTCGGTAGCCAGGGGGGATGGCTTGGCGCTCTCAATATCCGGAAAATCAACGCTTTTGCCGGGGTACAGGAGTTTGTTGGCCACAAACTTCATGGTCTCCGGGTTGGGGGTCATTTCGGTATAGATACTGATGATGGGGTTGCCTGTTTTGATCATGACACACGGTTTAGTGTACAAAAATAACAATTTGAGGGGAGGGATGTTTACGAAAGCCGGAATGGGTTTACCCCTGCCCTTCCTCCATCTCTCCAATCAAATCCTTTAACCGTTTTACATGCTTGCCATAGAGCCAGTACACATACTTTTTGTTAAGCCAGTAACTTATGGGGGTGGTAGCCAGCGCGAGGGTCAGCCAGGCCAGGGTGGTTTGCCACCAGCTAAAGGCCGGGGAATGTAAAAAGATGTTCTGGGGGGTGTAATAGGGCTGACGTATATAAAAGAGTATTCCAAAATAAATAATGACAAGGGGGATACCCAGGGTGCCTGCCCATAAATAGATGCGGAGTAATTTTTCAAGCTTACTGAGGTGCATGCTTAAATTGCTTTTTACCTCGCAGGTAACACATTGCATGGTTTTGAGCAGGCGGTCTTTTCGCAGATAATAAACCATGAATAGCCCCAACAGGAATAGATAGGTCCAGGCCACATTCACCACCCCTTTACTCATGGCAAAGAAATAGTATAAAACTACCCCGCCCCAGGTAATAATCACCACGAGCAATTCATACCTGAGCGCGCGACGCATTTTACCCAGGCTTGAACCAGACTGCCTACGGATCAACTCCGATAGTTTTCCTGGATCGGCATGACCAGCCGGCTGACTTTGCCATAGTTCTTTTAGGTTATCCAGTTCCATGACCTGAATTTTTTGTGAGTTGACGTAATTTTTCTTTGATCCTGTTCATCTTTACCCGGAGGTTGTTTTGGTTCATACCCATGATCTCCTCCATCTCTTCATAGCTGCGGTCATCGAGATATAGCATCACAATGGCCCGGTCGATTTCTGATAAACGCGCAATGGCGCGATATAAATCCTGTAGTTTCTCCTCTTTGTCCCTGGCCTCGGAATGATCCGCTTCTTCCCGGGGAATGGTGGCCGGGAAATCCAATATGACCATCCGGCTCTTTTTCCGGATCCCGGTAATGGCCGTGTTCAGGGCGATACGGTACAACCAGGTACTGAATTTTGACTCCCCCCTGAAACCAGGCCAGGCCTTCCATAGCTGGACCACGATTTCCTGGAACAGGTCTTCCCGGTCAATGGGAGTAGAAGCATATAGCTGACAGATCTTATGCAGGATGCCATTGCAATCCTGCATAAGCCTGAGAAATTCATCCTGGGACTTTAAATCGTTCACGGTTGGTTCAGGTATGCTTGACTTCTTGTTTGTCGCCACGATAATTGAAATATTACATTCATAGTACCCTGGTTTTCAGGTTAATTCTGCGAAAACTACAGGAAAGGGCTTGCAAATCAGGGCTATTATTTCTATTTTTCATTTTCAGACCTCCCGATCCGTTTCCCCTGAACAACCCCATATCCCCGGAAAACAATTTACAGTTAAACCAGAGCATGCTATGAAAAGGATTGTATTCCTTCTTCTACAAGTTGGCCTTTTTTGTACTGTCCGTTCCCAAAAGATGGAGTGGGAGTTACAACTCGGAACCCTGGGATATGCAGGAGACCTTACCCAATCAGTGCCTTCCATTCACGCCCTTGGACCCTCTGTGGGTTTGGTGGCACAATACCGTTTCCATCCGCAGGTATCAATCAGGGCCGGCATTCTGTATGGCCATACTGGCGCCAATGACAAGTTTAATAAAGATACATTGCTGCAACGCCGCAACCTGAGTTTTAAGACCAGCCTGGCTGAGGCACACCTGGGGGTGGAAGTTAACCTGATTGATCCGGCCGACTCAAAAGTGTATCCCTATGTATTTGCCGGTATCGGCATTTACCATTATAACCCCTACGCCTTCGATGAAACTGACAATAAGGTTTTTTTAAAACCCCTGAGTACCGAGGGGCAAGGACTGCCGGAGTATCCCGAGCGAAAGGAATATAAACTCACACAGCTCTCCATTCCTTTTGGCGGGGGATTAAAAATGCGGGTGAATGAAAGTTTTAGCGTTGGTTTTGAATTAGGCATACGCAAAACATTTAATGATTACCTGGATGATGTTAGTACCCGGTATATTAATTATAATGTATTGGAAGCACGGAAGGGAACCAAGGCAGTGGAAATGGCCTTTCGAGGAATAACCCCACAGGGGGTGCAGGCTGAACCGGTAACCGATGACATACGCGGAAACCCCAAGGAAAAGGATGTTTACTACTATATGGGATTCCGGTTGATCTTCCGCAAAGCCCCACCCAGGAAGAAGGAATGATACTTCCGGGTTAAACCAGATATCAAGGAAGTATCCTTAGCTTGGCATAGTTGAGCATGATCTTCTTTTCCCCGTTTTTATCAAATACTACGGTGGCGATCGGGTTGTGAGCCGCCCCTTCCATTTTAACTACTTCCCCAAAACCAAATTTGGCATGTTCCACTTTTTGGCCAACCTGCAGGTTGGAAGTGTCGCTGGGTTCAAAATCTTTACTTGGGATATGCTCCACAGTTTTTTGAACAGGAGGTTTGGTTATTTGAGAAACCACTGAACCGGATTTCTTAGGTGGGGGACCATATCTCTTTTCCGCGTCCTGGGTATTATTGCCAAACCCGCGGTTCATGCGTTCAAAGGCCGATCCCATGCGGGAGTCGTTAAAGCCGCTGTTGCGGCTGCCGCCACCGGCGAAGCTTCGGTCAAGGTATAGTTCGGGTATTTCATCGATAAACCGGCTGGGTTCATTTTGCACCAGGCTGCCAAAGCGGTACCGGGCATTGGCATAGGTAATCCAGAGATGTTTTTTGGCGCGGGTGACCACCACATAAAAAAGGCGACGTTCTTCTTCAAGTTCCTCGCGGGTATTGATGGAAAGGGCATTGGGGAAAAGCATTTCCTCCAATCCGGCGGCAAAAACACAGGAGAACTCAAGACCCTTGGCCGCGTGTATGGTCATAAGTTTTACGGTATCGGCGTCGGTGTCTTTCTGATCGGCATCGGTGAGCAGGGTGATCTGTTGCAGGTAAGCGCCCAGACTTTTATCCAGCACTTCGCCTTCATCATTATCGGGGCTTTCCACCCATTCCTTTATCGAGTTAAGCAGTTCCAGGATGTTTTCATACCGTTGTACCCCTTCGGTGCTTTTGTCATTGAAAAGTTCTTTGACAATATTGGTTTGCTTACCGATATGAAAAGCCACTTCGTAGGCATTGTGTTTTTCCAGCATGCTCCGGAAACTTCTGATCATGGTGACAAACTCTTCAATGGCCTGCAAGGAAGCCCCTTTGAAACCATAAGCGGATGCTTTTTCCAATACCTCCCACATGGAGATATTGTTTTCATTGGCCATTAATACGGCTTTATCCACCGAGGTTTTGCCAATTCCCCTGGCGGGGTAGTTGATGATCCTTTTCAGGGCCTCTTCATCACGTCTGTTTACCACGATACGGAGATAACCCACCAGGTCTTTGATTTCTTTGCGCTGATAAAAACTTATGCCCCCATATATGGTGTAGGGTATGCCCATCCGGCGAAGGGCTTCTTCCATGGCCCGGCTTTGGGCGTTGGTACGGTAGAGAACGGCAAAATCCTTATTCGCGAAATGGTTCCGGAGTTTTTGTTCCTGGATGGTATCGGCTACGAATTTACCCTCTTCATTATCGGTCATGGTGCGAACGAGACGGATCTTTTCCCCTTCGGCGTTTTCGGTAAACAGCACTTTTTCGATCTGGCCTTTGTTGTTTTTGATCACTTCATTGGCCACATGGAGGATGCTTTTGGTGCTGCGGTAGTTCTGTTCCAGTTTGATCACTTTCACTTCTTCATAGTCTTTCTGAAACTGGAGTATGTTCTGGATGGTGGCGCCGCGGAAGCTATAGATGCTTTGGGCGTCGTCGCCCACCACGCACACGTTTTCGTGCATGGCGCCCAGCAGTTTGATGATCTCATACTGGGCGGGATTGGTATCCTGGTACTCATCGATCAGGATGTATTGAAACTTGTGCTGGTATTTACTCAGGCTTTCGGGAAACATTTTTAGGAGTTCATAGAATTTGAGGAGAAGGTCATCAAAATCCATGGCCCCGTTTTTAAAGCATCGTTTTACATAGGCGTCAAATATCTGGGAGATGGCGGGCCGGTTGGCGCGCAGGTCTTCCTGTTGGATATAATAATCATTGGCATATTCCTGTGGGCCAACGAGGGCGTTTTTGGCGG
The DNA here is from genome assembly GCA_041916555.1 of Chitinophagaceae bacterium. Taxonomy (GTDB): domain Bacteria; phylum Bacteroidota; class Bacteroidia; order Chitinophagales; family Chitinophagaceae; genus SpSt-398. The sequence continues at coordinate 39,361 of JAYRZH010000005.1, forward strand.
AGGAGATGCGGTTATAAACGGTGGAAGGTTTATAGTGTTTATCATCCAGGTTCATTTCATTGATCACCGTTTTTACCACGCTTTTGGCATCATCGGTATCATAGATGGTAAACTGGTTGGGGTAGCCCAGTTTGTGGGCTTCGGCGCGAAGGATGCGGGCAAAAACGCTGTGAAAGGTGCCGATATACAGGTTTCGGGCTTCGTTATTGCCAAGAATGCGTTCTACGCGTTCCTTCATTTCCCGGGCGGCCTTATTGGTAAAGGTCAGGGCGAGGATATTAAAGGAGTCCACCCCATTGGCCATAAGGTGAGCGATGCGGGTGGTGAGCACTTTTGTTTTTCCGGATCCGGCTCCGGCCACGATCATCAGGGGTCCGTTGATATGGGTTACGGCTACACGTTGTCTTTCGTTCAGGTCCTTCAGGTAATCTAGCATGGGTGCAATTTACTGACTTCCCGATCTCCGAACCTAAATAACGCCAGGTGAAAAAAATGAAATGTTTGGGGAATTTGATGGGCTGGGTCCAGATGGTCAGGGCAAAGGTTTGGAGGAGGCGTTTACCAAGAACAAGAAAATAGGAGGGGCCGGTTTTCAGGCTGATGGTACCTTTTTGTTTGTCTTTTCGGTGGTCGCTGAGGTCGTCGGCGATATTGAGCATCCGTTCAAGCCGGGAAAGATAGGCACGGAGGGCATGGAACCCGGGAAGGTTGGGGTTTATGAGGGATTCCCGTTGAAGGAGGATCAGTAGGAAATGAATAGCGGCCTGACCTTCATCCTGGAGGCATTGGAGAATGGCGGTAGGTGTTTCCGCTTTTGATTTTTGCATACCAGAGCGGATGACAGACAGGGAGAAGTCGAGCAGTTCTGGCAGCAGCTCTTTTTTTCTACAATAGTTGTAGAAGGAATAGAGCATGTGGGCGGCTGAGGGTGGGTACAGGGAGGTGTTTAATTTTATACAGAGGGCTGAGAGGTGCCAGGTAAAAGCCTCTTCGCTGTCGTTGGCGGGTAGTTGCTGAAAAAACTGCGGGAATTCATGGAGCAGGGCTTCTTTCTGGTTAATGTCGAGGGCGTCGAGGTGAGAGTCGATACAGCAGGCGATATGACCCAGGGATTGAAAAAGGGGTTTAGCTTCGGGAAGGGCAACGGCCGGGACGAAATCGCTGATGATATTTTGGACAAAAGCCAGGCAGAGTTCATACCGTCTGAGTTTATCGGCGCCGATCACGGGGAAGCCGGTGATATGGGGGGCCTCAAGGGAGTATAGCGAAACAGACGTCATGGATTCAAATATAGTTCTTTCGGTGGACGGGGTTATTTAAGTGGATGTTAAAGGTGAAACGATGAACAAGGTAAGCAGGTTACAGGGCAGTCTAAATACCATCTGCAGGGTATTCTGGGTAAAACACGGTAAAAAAATCGTGGAAACAGTATTTTTTAATTTAATCTTTTTAATCATCTTAGCACCTCATTTGACTCCATACACTATGATTTACTCAAGTTAGGGTAGTTGTCATCCTTCCTTCACCCTTTCTGCTTCACTTATGCTCATTTTGAGACTCTGACCTGAGAAGAGTGTTTTGTTGATCCTAAAACTTTATCCATGAGTATTCCTATTTCCAGTTTACTGGGATTGGCCATTGGTATTGGTGCCATTGGCTCCCTTTTTCGTGTACGAAGTACAGATCCAACTTTTTATCCATTTTATTTTTTTCTCTGGGCGGGATTCATTCATGAGTCGGGGGATTGGTTATTGGTATCCCAGGGGTATATAACGGCCTGGAATGACAATGTATATGCATTAGTATCAGTGATGATAGGGATATGGCAGTTTTGGGAATGGGGTTTATGGCGTAACCGGGATTGGGTTTATCTGGTTTTGCTTACGGTGTTGGGGTTGTGTTGGTTGGTGGAGTCGTGTATCCGGTTGGACGAGCGGAGTATGAATTCGTGGTTTTTGCTGATTAGTTCTTTGTCAATGGTGTTGATGAGTATTTGGTGGATCAGTGTGTTGTTTTACCGGGAGGATGGGATCTTGATCAGGAACCCTGCTTTTTTGATTTGTTTTGGGTTTTTGGTTTTTTATTCTGTTTACATTCTGGTGGAGTCAATCTGGGTCAATGGGTTAATAGGCAGGCCTGGTGTTTATCGGGTTGTGTATTCGATATTAGGATGGGTCAAGCTGGTTACTTCAATCGTATTTGGGATAGCGGTGAAATGGGTTCCAATTAGTAAAGCGCATATACACAAGATATGGTCACATCATTGATATTTGGTTTTATCATTATTTACACGCTTTTTGTTTTTCTCCGTGCCCATCGGAAGTATCGGGTAAGCCAGGCGATGCTGGATAGGGAGGAGGTATATCGGTTGGATAGTGAGGCGGCTGAGATTGCGCAGGACATTCATGATGAGGTTTCTTCTGGGCTGGCGTTGATCACCATACAGGTGAACCAGTTGGAGTCGGTGGGAGCGGGTCCGGATGACTTGACGGCAATCAGAACCAAGCTGATCGATCTTGGCCGGTCATTGTCAAGGGCCACGAGACAATTAAGTGCCCACGACCTGCGGGGTGAAGGGTTTTATCATTCGGTTAGCGAGATCATATCCCGGTGTCGCGAAACCAGGGCCCTTAAAATTGATTTTAGGTATGAGTTGGATGATGAGCCACCCGATGAGGTGGGGATTCAATTGTACCGCATTATTCTTGAATTGATTCAGAATGTGGTTCGCCATGCGGAAGCCACGCAGGTAAAATTGTGGATCAGGGTTCATGAGGGTAAGTTTTGTCTTTTATTTTCTGATAATGGCAAGGGGCTGATGAAGGATGATGGTGAGAAAAAGCGAGGGGGTATGGGCCGGAGTAATATCCGGAAAAGGGTCAACCTGGTAAAAGGAAGGGTATGGTCATGGACCCAGCCTGGAATGGGAACAGAATATTTTATTGAAATACCTATAAGATCAACGTACTATGAGACCAATCAAATTGTTAATAGCGGATGACCACTCCTTGTTCCGGGAGGCGGTCAAGACCCTGCTGAAGGAGCAAAAACGGATCGAGGTTTGCGGAGAAGCAAGTGATGGCAACGAACTGATCAACCTCACGGCAAAACACAATCCGGATGTGATCATCACGGATGTTCAGATGCCTGGAATGGATGGGGTTCAGGCCTGCAGGATCATTAAAAACAAATATCCCCTGGTTCGCATCATCGCACTCACCATGCATAGCGATGATTACCTGATTGTGGATATGCTTGATGCCGGCGCCTCAGGATATGTAATAAAGGCCACCACCAAGGAAGAACTGATGAACAGCATCATCACGGTGTATGAAGGAGGCAATTTCTTCTGTAATTATACGTCCATACAACTGGCTAATATCATTGCCCGTGGCAAAGCCAGTGGCAAGGGTAATTTTGGGAAGATTCATTTTTCAAGTAATGAGAAAGAGATCATCCGGCTAATTTGTGAGCAGCGAGCCAGCAAAGAAATCGCCGATGCCACTGGATTGGCACACCGCACGGTTGAGAAATACCGTGACAGGATCATGGAAAAGACAGGATCCAGGAATATGGCCGGGATTGTTGTCTTTGCCATACGACACGGACTTTACAGACCTTAAACCATCGACTTTTTTAAACTAAACCCCTGGGCCGGGAATAAAATCTGTTTCCACCGCCCAGGGGTCATCGTGCTATGGGTTCATTTCAATCTGTAACCAACCCCGCTCATTGGCCAGCGCCATAACGAGCTCCTTAGGATGGTTCCCTGCCTCCACCGTATCAAAGGCCTTTGCCCCGGGAATTTTAAACTCCCCCCGTTCATTGGTTGTAACCACAAACCCCGTTCGGGAATGATAAACCCTTACCCCTTCTACCGGGTTACGGTCTGAATTGACAACCCTGCCCCTTAATTCATAGGGACAGAGATAGCTTCCCCCTATTCCTATAAGCATAGGAAGGAAGATCAGAAATTTCATTTTCATGATCCAGGTTTTTTGTAATGAAGAAATTGAGCCTTAACCTAAGTCCTTAACAGGTTTGCTCATGCAATAAGTGGGGGGTGATATTAGCAACAGATACTATACTACACAAATATATACAATATTGTGCCTACTATGTCTAATTTATGTTTACTTTTTTATACATAATACTTGATTTCTTTAACCCCGGTGAAAAGCAAACGGACACATATTCACCGGGGTCAAGCCCTGGCTGCCGCCGTTGAAATGACGGGACTGGGAAAGGAAGAAGTGGCTACAAAAGCCGGGTATTCACGATCGGCTTATTACAAGCATGTAGAAAACCCAAAGCTGGATTATCATATCCTGATCGCCTATGGCCGTGCCATTGGCCACGATTTTACGGAAGAATTCCCCGATATGCCAAAGTATGCGATTGAAGAGCCGGAAGAAAAATACAGTCCGCCTCAATCCATCGAAGAAGCCATTCGGCAATCAGAACTTTGGAAGGATAAATACCTGGAACTGCTGGAAAAGTATAACCGGCTGATTGAAGAGCGGCTTTCCAGGAAAAATTAATCAGGGCCTTGCGGTTAATCTTCTTTTCTTAATTCCCCCGATTTTTTGCGTTGCTCATAGTCGGCAAACGCCTTTTTAATATATAATTGAAAATCGTATTCAGGCGTAACCAGGGCAAAATCATAATCAGGCCGGTAAAGCATCATAAAGGTATCAAGGTCGCCACCCCTTAATCCGGTCAAACGGACAATTAGCCCCTTATTAAACCGGCTGTTCACAAAGGCATCCCTTTCATCTTCCAGCAAACGCCGCTGTGTAGCTGCCATCATCTTGTTCTTCCTGAACTGAAACATGCGGATGATCTCATTGATATCAAATCCTACGCCCGATGAACTGACCGACGGACGGAGCTTGGCTTTTTCAAATTCAAAAATCTTGGCATAATCCAGCCGGTTCTGTATCGAATCCTGTCGGTAATTGCGGGGTTTTAACCGGATCTCTTTTAATACCGGTATGGTGATTTGCAGGGAAATGTCGAATTGTGTCTCGTTTTGTATACCCGATACCGCGTATTTCTGCGTGGGTTTGCCCAGGTAGGAAAACCAGACACTGTCCCTTTCGTCCACCAGTATCTCATAACGCCCCTGGCTACTGGTGACCGCTCCCCGTCCCGAACTGCTTAACACGGTTACTGCCTCCAATGGAAACATCCGGGTACTGTCGTACACCACCCCCTTTAAGTAAAATGATTGGGAATAACTTACCGCCGGGGAAAGAAAAAACAGTAAAATAAGCAGGATTGGGTATGTGATCAGTCTTCTCAAGAGGGGCAAGTAACAAAAGAAAATGCAAATACTTATTTAAAACCATTCCGCTCAATCCGGGAAATCATGATTCGGCTACGCAGATTGAGCGGAGGAAAGAAGTTTGATCGCTCCGGGAAAATGCCGGTGCTCGAGTACCTGTACCTTTTTGGCAATGGTTTCAGGGGTGTCGCCGGGTTCAACCGCACAGGTAGCCTGCAAAATGACCTGGCCATGGTCATATTTCTCATCCACATAATGAATGGAAATGCCCGTTTCTTTTTCTCCGGCAGCTATAACTGCTTCATGCACAAAGTGTCCGTACATGCCACGTCCCCCATATTTGGGAAGCAGGGCGGGGTGGATATTGACAATTTGCCGGGGATAAGCACTTATTAAGGAGACCGGTACCTTCCATAAAAACCCGGCCAGAACAATCAATCCGATTCCCCTTGCTTTCATTTCCGGGACATATCCATCCCCCCGAAAGAACTTTTCTTTATCCAGCACAAGGGTGGGCACTCCTTTACTGGCAGCAATGGCCAGTACCCCGGCTTTGGGATTATTGGTCACCACCAGGGCCACCCCGGGTACCTGTTCCATGATCTTTTGGGCATTGGAGCCTGTTCCCGAAGCGAATATGGCTATCTGAGTCATGTGTGCAAACCTATGAATTTGATTGGATGTCGGAGTTCCGACTGCCGATCCCCATCTTCTTCCCGATCTTCCGGATATATTTAATAAAAAATGGATATTGACCCAGGGGTATGCTCACCAATAATACCGCCAGGGGCCAGAGAAGGGTAACCAGGAGGATATATATTATGGCCCATATCCAGTCAGATATCTCCGGAAGCAAGTTCATGATCCGCTTGCCAACATATCCGGTAAGGCTTCCACCAATGGCAAAAGTGCAAAGAATCAAAGCAAGCTGACCGGCACCAACGCCCCACTTCTTTTTGAGGTTATCAAACATGATCGGGAAAATGAGGGGCAAAACTCGGGTAAAATCCGGAGCTTTTCACATTGAAATGTGTTGTGTGGTGTGAGTTGACGAATTTCTGACAATCATTAAACGACACGGTTGTCTAAAACCTCAAAATCGGCTGAAATGCAAGCTGGTATTGACTCAAAAAAAAATCAAACCTGTTGGTGTTTTGTTAATTTCCTGACTTATTTTTGCAGCCAACTCAGGAATTTTATCCACATTTTACAGATTAATTGCTTCTATGATTCTTTGTAAATCAATCGCTAAGAAACTGCCCATCCTAAGCGTTTTTCTGGTTGTTTTTTCGATTCAAAATAGCTTCGCGCAAGATGGTCAGCAACTGTTCAAAAGCAATTGCGCCAGTTGTCACCACCCCTTGAATAATGGAACCGGTCCCGCTCTGAAAGGAGTGGATGGAAGAGGCCCCTGGGGTGACAGACAGAATCTGTACAACTGGATCCATAATCCTGCAGGGTTTATGGCGAATGATAAGTACACGCAGGACCTCAAAGTGCAGTACAATGGAACCATGATGACAGGTTTCCCTGCGTTGAAGAATGAGGAGATCGATGCGATCATTGATTATGTAAACAACTTTACGGCTCCTGTTGCTAAAACAGATACAGCCGCTAGTGGGGCCCCAAGCGCTTCCAATAGCCGCAACTCACTCATCTTTGGGATTATCTCCCTGATCCTGGCCGTGATCGCCCTGATCATGATGCAGGTGAACAGCAACCTGAAAAAACTGAGCGATGACCGCGAAGGAATCCTTCGTCCGGAGCCGGTTCCCTTCTGGAAGAACAAGGTATATATCGCCATGGGTATCATCCTTCTCTTTGTAGTGGGTGGTTATTATGTGGTGAAAGGGGCTATCGGACTGGGTCGCCAGACAAATTATACACCCGAACAACCTATTTTCTATTCCCATAAAGTACATGCCGGCATCAACCAGATCAACTGCTTATACTGCCATGGCAATGCCTGGGAAAGCAAACACGCGGCTATTCCTTCTACCAATGTGTGTATGAACTGCCACAAGAATATCATCGAGTATAAAGGTGGCCCGATCTATAATGCCAAAGGAGAGGAAGTGGATGGTAACGGCGAGTTGAAAAAACTCTTCAGCTATGCCGGATTTGATCCCCTGAACCCCAATGCCTGGGACGCTTCCAAAGCCAAGGAGATCCCCTGGGTGAAAATCCACAACCTGCCTGACCATGCCTATTTCAACCACTCACAGCACATCCGCGCCGGAAACGTACAGTGCCAAAGCTGTCATGGTGAAATCACAGCCATGGATGAAGTAAAACAGGTAAGCGAACTGAGCATGGGCTGGTGCGTAAACTGTCACCGCCAAACCAAAGTAAACTTCTATACGGTTGACGATAAAGGGAACGAAAGCGGAAACAAATTCTATAGCATTTACGAGAAATTCCGCCGCGATCTTCGTCCCGATACACTCAAAGACGAGAAAGGCCATTATTTGCTTGACAACAACGGTAAGTACATTATCCATAGCGCCAAAATGGACAGCGTGACAGTGAAAGACATCGGTGGCCTGGAATGTCAAAAATGTCACTATTAATACCGGTCGGTTCAGTTTTCAACATTGTAAATAACTCAAACCAAGATAAATGAGCGATAAAAAGTACTGGCAAAGTTTTAGTGAGTTGGCGAACAGTGAGGAGTATGAAAAAAAGATCCAGAACGAATTCCAGGAAGAGCTTCCCTTTGAAGACGCCAGCGGAAAAGGATGGCTGGATGCCTCCGCCCCCCGCCGCGACTTCCTGAAATACCTGGGATTCAGTACAGCAGCCGCCACGCTGGCAAGCTGTAAGACCCCGGTTCGTAAAGCGGTGCCCTTTGCTAATAAACCGGAGAATGTAAATCCGGGTGTGGCCAAGTATTATGCCACTACCTATGTGCAGGATGGTGATGTGATCCCGGTTATTGCCAAAGTGCGTGATGGCCGCCCCATCAAGATCGAAGGGAATAAACTCTGCTCATTTACCGAAGGTGGAACCTCCGCCCGGGCACAGGCTTCTGTACTTGACCTTTATGATACCAACCGCCTCCGTCATCCCAAGGAGCGTATTGTAAAGGGAGATGTCGTTAGCTATGAAGAAGTGCCTTCATTTGAGAAATTAGATAAGACCATCGCCGATCAGATCGCCGCCCTGGGTACATCCAAAGCTGTATTGCTGACCAGCACCGTTGTTTCCCCCTCCACCAAGGCCCTGATCGCCCAATTTGCAAACCTTCAGCATGTACAATTTGATGCTGATTCGTATAGCGGTATGTTGCTGGCCAATGAAGCCAGCTTTGGCAGCCGCGCCATTCCTTCTTACCATTTTGATAAAGCCAAAGTGGTGGTAAGCCTGGGGGCCGATTTCCTGGCCACCTGGTTAAGCCCCGTTGAATTTGCCCGTGGCTGGTCAAAAACCCGCAAGATCGATGAGAAGAATGTGGCCATGAGCAAACATTACCAGTTTGAAAGCCACATGAGCACCACCGGCGCCAATGCCGATGAGCGCTTTACCCATCGTCCTTCTGAAACCGGTTCAGTAGCCCTGGCCCTTTATGCCGCCCTGGGTGGCGCCGTTTCCGCCAGTGTATCTGACAAGGTAAAGAAGGGAATCGCCAAAGCCGCCGCCGACCTCAAAGCCAATGCCGGTAATGCCCTGGTGGTTTCCGGTAGCAATGACGTGAATGTACAGTTGATTGTAAACGCCATCAACAGTATGATCGGTGCCTATGGTTCAACCATCGACTGGTCCGCTACCCTTAACTATCGCCAGGGTATCGACAGCCAGATGGAACAACTGGTGGCAGACATGGAAGCCGGAAGTGTAGGCGCCCTGTTTGTTTACGGTGCCAACCCTGTTTACGAATATCACAACAGCGATAAATTCAAAAAGGCCCTTTCCAAAGTAAAACTGACCGTTTCTTTTGGAGAGAAACTGGATGAAACCTCTGAACTCTGCAAATACATCATCCCCACCCACCACTTCCTGGAAAGCTGGGGCGATGCAGAGCCCAGGTCTGGCTACTATAGCTTTATCCAGCCCACCATCCATCCGCTTTTCAAAACCCGTTACTGGCAAACCTCTATCCTGAAATGGTTTGGCAGCGGAACGGATTATGAAACCTACTTCCGCACATACTGGACGGGCAAGGTAGCCAGTGTGGATGCCGCCCTTCAGAATGGACTGGTAGAACCTGCCGCTGCCGGCGCTTCTGCCGGGTCCTTTAACGGTTCGGCTGTGGCCGCTGCCGCTGCTGCCATTGGTGGTTATAAGAAAGGAGGTGCCGCCGAAGTGGTATTGTATCAAAAAGTATCCATCGGTACCGGTAAACAGGCAACCAACCCCTGGCTGCAGGAATTACCCGACCCGATCACCAAGGCAACCTGGGACAACTATGCCATGATCTCCATGACCATGGCCAAGGAATTGCTCGGACTTGACCTGACTGATAAGACCAAAGAAAAGGTTATTAATAATTACGAATTCTTCCCTTCCAAACCGGTTATCGAGATCAAGGCCAATGGCCAGTCGGTTAAACTACCGGTTCTTGTGATCCCGGGAATGGATCCCCACACCATTGCGGTAGCCGTAGGTTATGGCCGCTCTGAGAAGCTGGGGGTAACAGCCGGTGGTGTTGGTAAGAATGTATTTGGTTTCAAATCCTTTAACGGTACAACGGCTGAGCTGGTTAACAGCGCGGTTGAAGTAGCCGATGCCAAGGAAACCTATAAAATTGCTCAAACACAGATCCACGGTTCTTATGAAGGACGTCATGAAGTGGTACGCGAAACCACCCTGGCTACTTTCAAGAAAGACCCCGATCAGTTTAAGAGATACCGCGAAGAACTCGCCAACGACTTTGCCCCCAAGACCGGTGATTACCGCAAGGAAGCAACGATCTATCCTCAACATTCCCAGCCGGGTCTGAAATGGGGTATGAGCATTGATATGAACAGTTGCTTTGGTTGTGGCGCCTGCGTGGTGGCCTGTCATGCCGAAAACAACGTTCCCGTGGTTGGCCGCAGCGAAGTGATGCGTTATCATGATATGCACTGGCTGCGTATCGACCGCTACTTTGTATCTGACGAGCACAACCCCGATGATGTAAAAGCGGTGGTATTCCAACCCATGCTTTGCCAGCACTGCGACAACGCCCCTTGTGAGAACGTTTGTCCGGTGGCCGCTACCAACCACAGCATGGAAGGATTGAACCAGATGACTTATAACCGTTGTATCGGTACAAGATATTGTGCCAACAACTGTCCTTATAAAGTGCGTCGCTTCAACTGGGCCGATTATACCGGTGCCGACAGCTTCCCCAATAACCAGGATCAGCAGATCGTGGGTAAACTGGATCCCGTTATCCATCAGATGGGCGACAGCCTGACCAGGATGGTGCTGAACCCGGATGTAACGGTGAGAAGCCGTGGGGTGATTGAAAAATGTTCTTTCTGTGTGCAACGCCTCCAGGAAGCCAAGTTGACTGCGAAGAAAGAGGACCGAGTACTGGCCGACGGGGATGCAAAAACAGCTTGTATGACAGCTTGCCCCACGGATGCTATCGTATTTGGAAACGTGCATGATGAGAGCAGCCGGATTTCCAAGATCCGCGAAGAGAATGAGCAGCGCTTGTTCTACGTGATCGAGCAGATCCACACGCTTCCAAACGTAAATTACCTGGCCAAGATCCGGAATACGGAAGAAGTGATTGAGTCAGGAGAGCATCATGAAGCAACAGAAGCGGCTAAGCCTGCGGAACATGCAGGGGCGGCCCATTAATTAAGAAAAGGTCAATTTCAAATAAGTAAAAAAGCTACAGGCTAAAAGCTAACAGCTCAAAGTACATAACATGGCATTACTCAGATACGAATCTCAGGTACGGGCCCCATTGGTCGATGGAACAAAAGATTATCACCAGGTTACAGAAGATATCTGTCGTCCGGTGGAAGCCAGGCCTTCGCGGTTATGGTGGATCGGGTTCCTGATCTCCGTGGCGCTCCTTGTTTTCGGTATCATTTCCGTAACGGTGGAAGTGATCTACGGTACGGGGCAGTGGAACCTGAACAAGACGATTGGTTGGGGATGGGATATCACCAACTTCGTATGGTGGGTGGGTATCGGTCACGCCGGAACCCTGATCTCCGCGATCCTCCTGCTGTTCCGTCAGGGATGGCGAACCGGGGTGAACCGTGCGGCGGAAGCGATGACCATCTTTGCGGTAATGTGCGCCGGTCAGTTCCCCATCTGGCATATGGGTCGTGTGTGGGATGCCTTCTTTGTACTGCCTTACCCCAACACCCGCGGTCCGCTTTGGGTAAACTTCAACTCACCGCTGTTGTGGGACGTATTTGCGATCTCTACTTATTTTACTGTATCGCTCCTTTTCTGGTATTCCGGTTTATTGCCCGACCTGGCCACCCTGCGTGACAGAGCCCGGGAAAAATGGAGAAAAATGTTTTACGGGGTGGCGGCTTTTGGTTGGACCGGAAGCACCAAACACTGGCAAAGACATGAAGCCCTTTCGCTTGTTCTGGCCGGTTTGTCAACCCCCCTGGTACTTTCTGTACACACTATCGTATCCTTCGACTTTGCCACCTCGGTGATTCCCGGTTGGCATACGACCATCTTCCCACCCTACTTCGTAGCTGGTGCCATCTTCTCGGGATTTGTGATGGTGCAAACCCTGTTGGTGGTTACCCGTAAAGTACTGGGCCTGGAAGATTATATCACCATGGAGCATATCGATGTCATGAACAAGGTAATTGTACTCACCGGCTCCATTGTGGGTATTGCTTACCTGACCGAATTGTTTATCGCCTGGTATGGCGCCAACTCTTATGAGTGGTATGCCTTCAAGGAAAACAGGGTAAACCTCAACTCTCCCTATGGCTGGAGTTACTGGTTGATGATGGGTTGTAACGTGTTGTCGCCCCAGATCTTCTGGTTCCGCAAAATGAGAAGGAACCTGACCGTGACCTTCTTCATGTCCATCCTGGTTAACATCGGTATGTGGTTCGAACGTTTTGTGATCATCGTAACCTCCATTTACCGCGATTACCTGCCAAGTAGCTGGAGTACCTATTATTCCCCCACTATTTGGGAGGTAGGATTCTATATGGGTACGTTTGGACTGTTCTTTACCTGTTATTTCCTGTTCTCGAAGTTCTTCCCGGTTATTGCCCTGGCCGAGATCAAGCATATCCTTAAAAAGAACGGAGAAAGTTACAAGTCGAATATGGGTCACCTGGAAAGCCAAAAACCCGAAGAGTTTGGGCATGATCATTCACACGACCATGGCGCGTAATAATTAAATGAAACTATTAAAGCTGATATAATGGCTGAGCAGAAATTTGTAGTTGGTAATTTTTATGATGAAGCGGTGCTTTTCCCTGCTGTGAAAAAGGTAAGGAAGGCCGGATACAAGATCCATGACGTTTTCACTCCCTTCCCTATCCATGGTCTGGATAAGGAAATGGGATTGCGCGACACGAGCTTGCATACCGCCGGCTTTATCTATGGTATCACCGGTACCACCACGGCTGTCACCTTTATTACCTGGGCCCTGACCATTGACTGGCCCCTGAATATTGGTGGTAAGCCCTTCTTCTCCCTCCCGGCCTGGATACCAATCACCTTTGAGTTAACGGTACTTTTTGCCGCTGTTGGCATGGTGCTTACCTTCTGCTATCTCTGCCAGTTGGCCCCCTTTGTTAAAAAAGATCATTTTAACCCCCGTTCCACCGATGATACGTTTGTAATGGCGCTGGAGTGTACGGATAAAACAAATGAAGCCGAAGCGATCGCTTTTCTGCAAAGTGTAGGAGCCAAGGATGTATCGCTGCAGGTACGTGAAACCCGCTGGTGGCTGGGCCGGTATGATAAAGACATTAAGCCCTTCCATAAAGAAAAGGAAGCGGAAGCCACTGCCTAACCAAATTCGAAGAGACTATTTAATAATATACGCCTGATGAGAAAAAATATCCTGACAGCCGGTATGTTAAGCGCCTTAGTGATCCTGGCTGCCTGTAATAATGTAAAACGTGAACCGGGTCGTGTGTATATGCCCGACATGTCGTACAGCAGGGCTTACGAAACCTACGCTGAATTGGACAGCAACGTATTCACCAGCAAGGCATCCGAAGCCGGGGAAAAGATCTTTTATAATGCCAAGCCGGTAGCCGGAACAGTAGCCATTGGCGATATGCCAGCCTATCCCTATAAGAATGACTCCCTGGGATATGCCTTGTCGGCCATGGTAACCAACCCCCTTCCTGCCCTGAATGAAGCCGACATGAAGGAGGCCGAGCGGCTTTATCTGATCAATTGTGGTATTTGTCATGGTTCTAAACTGGATGGCAATGGTCCATTATATAATGACGGGAATGGCCCTTATACGTCGGCCCCCAAGAATTTTATGGACCAGGCGATGAAGGACATGAAGGAAGGCACCATGTTTCATTCGGTGACATATGGTAAGAATGCGATGGGCTCCTATGCCTCTCAAATGACAACCAAGCAACGCTGGATGGTAATTCATTACATCAAGAACAAACAGGGAGTTATTGCTCCTGCCTCTACACCGGCACTGGTTGACACAATGGCCAAGGCTGCTGTAGCGGGTAAATAAGAAATTCTCATTGACGAATCAATTAAAAGACAACTGATGGCTATCCGGGAACATTTTGAAATACCGAAGAAGTACAATCTCTGGTCCTTAGCATTGATGGGAGTGGGTGTATTATCCATCATCCTCCTGTATGTTACACATGGCACCAGCAAGGATCCGCATGAAAGCGCCCGCTTCTGGGCAAGCTTGCTGCAAAACAGCGTGTTCTTCCTGCTGGTGGTGAATGCAGCCATGTTCTTCATCTGTGCCACCACCCTGGCCTGGGGAGGCTGGCAAATGAGTTTCCGCCGGGTAGCAGAAGCTATTTCAGCCGCAGTTCCCGTTATCGGGGTGATTGGTGGCGCTATCCTGTTGGCCATCGCCTTTGGAGGAAACCATAGCATTTACCACTGGACCGATACCGAGCATGTTAAACACGACGCGATCCTGACACATAAATCAGGCTTCCTGAACACAACCTTTTTTGCCGCCTGGACCGTACTGACCATCGTTCTTTGGTCTTTGCTTGGCTGGAAAATGAGAAGCCTGTCACGCGAAACAGACGCCAAACCCCTGGATGTGGAAGAAGGCAAAAAATACATCTGGAAAAACACGGTTTGGGCTGCTGTTTATATGGTGGTATTTGCCTTGACTGTCATGTCAACCATCCCCTGGCTCTGGCTGATGAGTATTGATGCCCACTGGTACAGCACCATGTATTCCTGGTACACTTTTGCCAGCACCTTTGTTTCCGGTATGGCGCTGATCGCCCTGTATGTTGTTTACCTTAAGAATAAAGGATACCTGGAATATACAAATAATGAGCACCTGCATGACCTGGGTAAGTTCATGTTCGCGTTCTCTGTATTCTGGACTTATCTCTGGTTCTCCCAGTACATGCTGATATGGTATGCCAACATTCCGGAGGAAACCACTTATTTCGAGCCCCGTGTACAGGGTCCGTATAAGGCTATTTTCTTCCTGAACCTGATCATAAACTTTATTTCGCCGCTGCTCATCCTGATGACCCGCGATGCGAAGAGGAACTATACCATTATCACTTTCATGGCCGTATTGATCATTTTTGGCCACTGGCTGGACTTCTTCCAGATGGTACACCCGGCAGTGTCAAAAGACCATGTGCCAAACATGTTCTATGACCTGGGGATCGCCCTTGGATTTGTCGGTCTGATCATGTTCCTGACCGGCAGGGCGCTGACAAAAGCCCCGCTTGTGGCAAAAAACCACCCATTTTTCAAGGAGAGTGTTATACATCACACTTAACCCAACATTGAGACGACGAAATTTGTAATACTTATTAGAAATCAACGATTATGTCTACATTCTTTGTCATAGCCATTCTTGTGCTTGGATTCCTGATCACTTTCCAGATCGCGAAGGCCAGCGAGTATGTGTCGGTGATGCGTGGAGAAGAGAACGCCCGCAAGCAAAGCAACAAGGTTAACGGCTTTATGATGTTGATCTTCCTTGTTGTGGGCCTGTTTGGGGTCTATTACTGCAATGAAAAGTTGAAAGGGTCCATCCTCGGAGAGGCCGCTTCCGACCATGGGGAGAAGATCGACACCATGCTGTATATTACCCTGGCATTGACCTTCTTTGTATTTGTACTGACACAGGTACTCCTGTTCTGGTTTGCTTATAAGTACCAGGAGTCTGACAAACGCGCCGCCTATTATTTCCCACACAATAACAAATTGGAGCTGATCTGGACGGTCATTCCCGCCATTTCCCTGACTGTACTGGTTGGTTTTGGTATCTATTATTGGTTTGGCATCACCGGGGAAGCGCCTAAGGACGCCATGGTGGTGGAAGTAACCGGTAAACAGTTTGGCTGGGAGTTTCGGTATCCGGGAAAAGACGGCCAACTTGGCAAGCGTTATTATAAAGAAACCAACGAAGCTAAAAACAACCCCCTTGGCCAGTTGTGGGAGGATAAAGCCAACCACGATGATATTTATGCCACACAGGAACTACACCTGGTTGTAGGTAAACCGGTAAAACTCGTGATTACCGCCAAAGATGTGATCCATGACGTGGGCCTGGTGCATTTCCGGATGAAAATGGATGCCGTGCCGGGAACACCAACAACCATGTGGTTCACCCCCAAATACACTACCAAGCAGATGAAGGAGAAATACGGGGAGAATTTTGTGTATGAGATTTCCTGCGACCAGATGTGCGGACGTGGGCACTACAGCATGCGAGGCACCATTGTGGTAGAAACACAGGAGGAATATGATCGTTACCTGGCTGGTATGAAACCCCAGTACCTGGTTGCGAATCCGGACAAAGACCCCAGCGCCAAAAAGCCTGAGGCAGCACCTGTTTCCGATACCACAAAAGTTATGGCTGCCATCATGCAGCCCTGATTAAATAAGAATAGATTACGCGATATAATACGAAGCATAAACAACGATTATGAGTACTGAAGTTAGTTTGCACGCCCATGCCGCGGTTGACCACCACAATGGTCATGATGGTCACCACCATCACCACGAAACCTTTATTAGCAAGTATATCTTCAGCATGGACCACAAAATGATCGCCCGTCAGTTCTTGATTACGGGTATCATTTGGGCCATCATCGGAGGATTGTTCTCTGTGCTGTTCCGCTTGCAATTGGGTTATCCCGACCAAAGTTTCCCCATCCTGGAAACGTTTTTTGGAAAATGGGCGCAAGGCGGAAAGATCCAGCCTGAATTTTACTACGCGCTGGTGACCATGCACGGTACCGTACTGGTGTTCTTCGTGTTGACAGCCGGATTGAGCGGTACTTTTGCCAACCTGCTTATTCCCCTGCAGATCGGTGCCCGTGATATGGCTTCGCCTTTCCTGAACATGCTTTCTTACTGGTTCTTCTTCCTGGCCAGTCTGGTTATGATCGGTTCGTTGTTTATTGAAACAGGTCCAGCCAGTGGGGGATGGACCATGTACCCGCCATTAAGTGCGGTTCATCAGGCAGGTTTGGGTTCCAAACTCGGAGCCGATCTCTGGCTGGTGAGCATGGCCTTGTTTATCGTTTCTTCCCTTCTTGGAGGTTTGAACTATATCTCTACCGTATTGAATATGCGTACCAAGGGTATGAGCATGACCCGCATGCCATTGACCATCTGGGCGATGTTCTTTACCGCAATCCTGGGTGTACTTTCTTTCCCGGTGTTGTTGTCCGGGGCCATTCTGCTCCTGTTTGACCGTAACCTGGGAACCAGCTTCTACCTGAGTGATATTGTAGTGAATGGAGAGATCCTTTCCAATGAAGGCGGTAGCGCCATCCTGTACCAGCACTTGTTCTGGTTCCTTGGCCACCCCGAAGTATATATCATCCTTCTGCCGGCGATGGGAATGGTGTCGGAAATATTGAGTGTAAATTCCCGGAAACCCATCTTTGGATATATGGCGATGGTGGGATCGATGTTTGCCATCGCAATCCTCGCCTTCCTGGTATGGGCGCACCACATGTTTGTAACGGGGCTTAACCCATTCCTTGGGGCCTTCTTTGTACTATTAACATTGCTGATTGCGGTACCATCGGCCATTAAAGTATTTAACTGGCTTACCACTTTGTGGCGGGGCAATATCCGGTTTACCCCGGCAACCCTTTTTGCCATTGGTTTTGTGAGCCTGTTTATCTCCGGTGGTTTGACCGGTATCTTCCTGGGTAACTCCACCATTGATATCCACCTGCATGATACGATGTTCGTGGTAGCCCACTTCCACATTGTAATGGGTGTGGCATCCTTCTTTGGGATGTTTGCCGGGGTGTACCACTGGTTCCCCAAAATGTTTGGCCGGTACCTGAATAATACACTGGGTTATATCCATTTCTGGGTAACCATTATTTGCGCCTACCTGATCTTCTGGCCCATGCACTACCAGGGTCTTGCCGGGGTACCCCGTCGTTACCTGGAGAAATCGGCCTGGAACTCGTTTAATCAGTTTGGCGATCTGGATAAAATGATCACTGTGGCTTCCATCGTGGTATTTGCCGTTCAGTTGATGTTTGTGTTCAACTTCTTCTACTCTATTTTCAAAGGAAGAAAAGTCCGTTCACAAAACCCCTGGGGAGCCAATACACTGGAGTGGACCACCCCCATCAACCCTGGACATGGTAACTGGGATGGGGAGATACCTGAAGTACACCGCTGGGCTTATGATTATGGTAAGGATGGTATTGAATACATCCCCCAAACCGTGCCGGTGGGTGAAAATGAAAGTAAACATTAATCAATAGAGTCCTGAAAGGAGAATGATTTTGATGACGAATGAAATAAAAACAGGACAAGCAAGCTCTTTTACAATTTCCGGGAAGATCAGGGATTACCTGAAGCTCATTAAGATGTCGCTCAGCATCATGGTGGTCTTTTCCGCTGTGATCAGCTATCAACTTGCTCCCAAAGTGGTTGAATTTGACTGGACCAGGCTCCTGCTGTTGTTTATAGCAGGCATGCTGGTAACCGGTAGCGCCAATGCGGTAAACCAGGTTGTGGAGCGGGATACCGACGCGTTGATGAAACGCACGGCATCCAGACCGGTAGCATCCGGACGAATGAGTGTAGCCGAAGGATGGGCCTTTTCAATCATCACGGGTATTGCCGGGGTGGTGATGCTGGCCTTGTTCTTCAATGGTGTTTCCGCGGCGGTAGCGGCATTCAGTTGGTTTTTGTATGCCTTTATTTACACGCCGCTGAAAAAGGTAAATGCCATTTCAGTGATCGTTGGTGCCATACCAGGAGCCCTGCCTTGTTTGATAGGTTGGGCAGCCGGGGATGACCAGTTGTCGATGGGAGGCTGGATACTTTTTGCCTTTCAGTTTCTCTGGCAGTTTCCCCATTTCTGGGCCATTGCCTGGTTGGCGCACAAGGATTATACCGCGGCTGGTTTCAGGCTGTTGCCAGGGGAAAAGGATCCCACGAGGTACACAGCTTTGCAATCGATCCTTTATTCCCTGTTGTTGATTCCGGTGGGCTTTGCCCCCTATCTGACAGGGATGACAGGGTGGGTAAGCGCGATCATTGTAACAGCTGCCAACCTGGTCATGCTCTGGCAATCCGTCAACCTGTATCGCAGGATGGAAGCCAGTGCCGCCCGGAGGGTCATGTTTGGAAGTTATATCTACCTGCCGGTTGTATTACTGGCCTGGTTGATCGATAAAGTGTAATTGGATTGTGTCATTAAAAAAGCGAGATGGAAGCGGTGAGTACTGTTGAACAAAAGAAAATGCACCCCAGCAAGTTTACGCTGTGGGTGGCCATAGGAAGCATCATCATGATGTTTGCCGGTCTGACAAGCGCCTATATCGTCAAGAGCAGCCAGGCGGGATGGAGGGAGATACAACTACCCACCGTGTTCTGGTACTCGACCGCAGCGATACTGGCCAGCAGTCTGACGATACAAATGGCCCTTCGTTCTTTTAAACAGCGGGAGATGAGCAAGTACCGCATGCTAATAGGTTTGACCTTTGTGCTGGGGGTATTGTTTGTGGTGCTGCAGGTGGTTGGATTCAGGCAATTGTGGGATAGTGGCGTGCAATTCAAAGGCGCGTCGGGGGCGGGACAATTTTTGTATGTGATTGCCGGATTGCATGCGCTTCACGTGGTTGGCGGGGTGATTGCCCTGCTGGTGATGTTCATCAAAGCTTTCTTTGGCAAGTCAAGGAATTACAGCAGCACCCCGGTAGAAGTAGCGGCCACCTATTGGCATTTTGTTGACCTGCTTTGGATCTATCTGCTGGTGTTCTTTACCTGGATTGGGTAGTATATATAGATATCAAATAAAACCTAAAACGACGACATGGCTTCTACAGTAACGGCGCATCAGACCAAATGGTGGAGTGGGGGTAAGAGCCCATTCAACCTGGAATATGGCAAACTCATGATGTGGTATTTCCTCATGAGTGATGCCTTCACTTTTGGCGCCTTCCTGATCTCTTATGGGACAGTACGTTTTTCGCAGAACTTCTGGCCCGACCCCAACGTAGTGTTCAATGCCTTTCCGGGTGCCGGACATGCAAACCTGCCCCTGGCGTTTGTGAGTGTTATGACCTTTATCCTCATCATCAGTTCGGTGACGATGGTACTGGCCGTACATGCCGGGCATAACAACGATAAAAAGGGAGTAGTGAAGTGGTTGTTCTGGACCATCGTAGGTGGTTTGGCCTTCTTGGGCTGTCAGGCCTGGGAATGGACCCACTTGCTGACCGGAGAACATGCCACCCTCGTAGGTAACCATATCGAATTGGTTCCCCAAACTACCAGCATCAACCCCTGGGGGCCCCTGGTACATGGCTCTGCCATTACCGACGCCCTGAATAATTCAACTCCCCAGGTACTGGCCCGTCTGGTGCATGAACATGATGCGTCAAAATCAATCGAACAATTGGTGGCCATGCCCAAAGATCAACTGCTGGGTATGATCAATACAGCCGAATTGCATGTACGCGAAACAGGTCCGGTAGCCTTTGGTGGTTATTTCTTTGGGATCACCGGTTTCCACGGCTTCCACGTATTTTCCGGAGTGATCATCAATATTATCATGCTGATCATGACCCAGAAAGATGTATTTGCCCGTCGTGGTCATTACCTGATGATCGAAAAAGCAGGTTTGTACTGGCACTTTGTGGACCTGGTATGGGTATTTGTATTCCTTTGTTTCTATCTGATCTAAACAACACCTAATTAAACTGATAATATTTTCCCATGGAGCATAACACCATTTCCCCGGAGATCACCTTTCAGCACCATACTGATGATGCCGAGTTCCGGAAAAAGATCCGTAAGACAACGATCCTGTTGTCGGTGATCACGATTATTGAGTTGGCTATCGGTTTGGCCATCTATAATATCCACAAAGGGGAGAACCCCAGCGAATTACTGGTACTGATGTTCAAAGGCATGGTTTGCATCCTTACGCTGGCCAAAGCCTATTACATTGTATCCGTATTTATGCACCTGGGTGATGAGATCCGCAATATGATCATGACAATCGTAGTACCCCTGATGTTGTTTATCTGGTTTATTGCCGCCTTTTTGATTGATGGCAATTCTTATAAGAACCTGAGAAACCGCTACGATTCACATTATAAAGAACGCACAACTGTTGACCATAAGAGTGGACAGCATTAATTGATGGGGCGGATGTGTAAATGAATATTGAAACCACTGCCCTGGCGGTGGTTTTTTATTAGTAAATTGTTGTACTGTGAACAAGAAAGCTTTTCTGGCCTTACTCCTGGCCCTGATCCTTCCGCTGGTCTGTTATTTTGTGGTAAAACAGTTTAGCGAAAAGGCGGTGCAGATGCCCCGGCGTTTCTTTAGTGATACTACCGAACTGGATACCGTTCACGGGAAACTGTACAGTGATACCACCTGGCACCGGATACCCGATTTCTCTTTTACCAACCAGTTGGGGCAACAGGTTTCCATGAGCGACCTGAAATATGTAAAGGATGGGGACACGCTAAACAAGATAATCGTTGCCGACTTCTTTTTTACCCATTGCCCGACTATTTGTCCGGGTATGACGGCAAATATGCGCAAACTGCAAACATCGATCAAGAAAGCCCAGCGTGTAGGCAATACCACCCCTGATTTTATTCATTTTATTTCTTTTAGCATTGACCCGGAGCGGGACTCGGTAAAGGAGTTGAAGAAATGGGCCGACCGGTTTCAGATAAACCCGGAAATGTGGTGGCTGTTAACCGGTGACCGAAAAAAAATCTATGATCTTTCCCTGAATGAAATGAAGCTGATCGCTATTGATGGGGAAGGGGTGGATACAAATTTTATCCATACTGACAAGTTTGTATTGATTGATGGCGACCGTGTGATCAGAGGGTATTACAATGGGTTGGATGATGCCAGTCTGGCAAAGTTGTCAAATGATATCATCTTTTTAAGCCTTGAGAAGAACCGGGCTAAAAAAAGTTTCTTTTCTGGTAAACTGGAATTGATTGCCATTGTTTTTCTTTTGGCCCTTGTTGGGCTGGGGATATTCCTCCTTGTTTTACGCAAAACCAAAAACCAAAACTAATGTTACCTGCAGCGTGGAAAACCAACCAAAAGAAAGCCAATATCCTGATCCTAAGTTTTTCCCTGATTGTTTTTGTGGCTGTTGTGGCCCTGGGGCGTATCAGCCTGAATGTGGACCTGGGCTTTGATGTACATATATTTGCCAAGGCCAATGCCTTGATCAATAGTTGTGTGGCTGTTTTACTGCTTGCCGCCCTTTTTGCGGTAAAGGCAAAGAAATACCTGCTTCACAAGCGACTGATGATGACGGCGATGGTTCTGTCGATCCTCTTTCTGGTAAGCTATATCGCCCATCATTTATTTGCCGGGGAAACAAAATTTGGCGGGGAAGGCTTTAGCCGGACATTATATTACCTGATTCTTTTTACCCATATCCCGCTTGCCGGCATCATTCTTCCGTTCATTTTATATACGGCCTATTATGGTTTGACAGGAGAATATGCCCGACATAAGAAAACAGCCAGGGTTACCTGGCCGGTTTGGTTTTATGTGGCTGTAACGGGGGTAGTGGTTTATTTGATGATAAGCCCGTATTATGGGTAAGCGAGTTTAGGGGCTTAGCGTATAAAGTATTTCAGGAAACCTAAAACGGCCAGGATTTGGGTAATCCAGCAGACAAACATCCATTTGTAGATATTACTGATCTTACCTTCAATTCGTCCAAACTCCTTCTGTAACCTTATTTCCAATTCCCCAAATCTTCTTTCAATCCTTGTTTCCAGTTCCCCTAATTTTTTTTCAAATCGGGTTTCTATTTCCCCAAACCTGCGTTCAAATCGTGTCTCTAAATCCCTGAACCCCTTTTCCATTCTGATAGCCAAATCATTATCCCTTTCCATCGAGGCTTTTTGAGCCTCCTGGAATTCCTGTTTGGTCACTAATTGGGAAATACGGTTATCCATTTCAGTAACTATTTTTTCATCGATAAATGAAACAAGGGTTTCTGTGCATTCGAGCCCCAGCGTAGGCTCCAGGGAATCATAGAGTTTTTTCACATTTCTCGACTTCATCGGATAAGGTTTCAACAAAATTATAGCCCAGGCAAATGCCTGACAATGGAGGAAATACGAGCATAACCGGCTGTTTCCACGATGTATTCCTGACCTTTCTCAGTTTTCCGGCTGACCCCCCTCATTTCACAGGATAGGCTGATCGTCAATCTTTGTTACTTGTCGGATACCGGCATCTCTTTTATGGAAATGATTGAAACGATAGCCCCTCCCCAACGACCGGCAGGCCCTGCCAAACCCGGGCCCACAGAGGCAACACATTGCTACCATTGCGGAGAGCAGTGTGACCATTCCATTTCCGTGGACGATAAATATTTCTGCTGTGAAGGTTGCAAATTCGTATTTGAACTTTTGCAGGAGAATGGCCTTTGCAATTACTATGACCTTACCAGTACTCCGGGTATCAAGGTCAAGGGTAAATTCTCTTCCGACAAATTCGCCTACCTCGACAACCCCGATATACAACAAAAGCTGATCCGGTTTACAGATGGCAAACAAAGCCAGGTTAATTTTTTCTTGCCCCAAATGCATTGCGCCTCCTGTATCTGGTTGTTGGAAAACCTGCATGCCATACACAAAGGCATTTTTTATTCAAAAACCAATTTTCAGCGCAAAGAGATCCATATAGCCTTTGACAATACGGTTACCTCCCTTCGGAAAGTGGTGGAGCTGCTTGCCTTTGTGGGGTATGAACCCTATATCAGTTTTGAGGACAATGAAAAGAAACGGACCAAAAAAGTCAATCGCCAAAAGATATACAAGATAGGGGTGGCGGGGTTTAGTTTTAGCAATATCATGATGCTTAGTTTTCCGGAGTATTTTTCCTCCGGCAGCATTGATGAGAACTACCTGGCCCGTATTTTCAGTTACCTGAACCTGTTACTGGCCCTTCCCGTTTTCTTTTACAGCGCCTCCGAATTCTTTATCTCTGCCTATAAAGGGTTGCGCCAGAAATGGCTGAACATCGATGCGCCCATTGCACTGGCCATCCTCGTAACTTTTGCCCGCAGTGTGTACGAGATCCTGTCCGGCACCGGAGCGGGGTATCTTGATTCCATGACCGGTGTAGTGCTGTTTATGCTGGTGGGTCGTTGGTTTCAGGATATGACCTATGATTCTTTCTCCTTTGACCGTGATTATAAATCCTATTTCCCTTTGGGGGTCATACTCCTGAAAGATGGAGTGGAAACCCCGGTAACTATTGGTGACCTGAAGAAAGGGGACCGGGTATTGGTGCGGAACAATGAGATGGTTCCCGCCGATGGAATCCTGCTGGAAGGGGAGGCAAGCATTGATTATAGTTTTGTTTCCGGGGAGAATAACCTTTCATTAAAAAGAAAAGGGGAATTGATCTATGCGGGGGCTACCCAGTCGGGTGGTTCCATAGTTATCGAAGTAGTTAATCCGGTTACCCAGAGTTATATCACACAGTTATGGAACAACAACGATGTATTCAACGGAGCGAAGCACGTAGAGAAATCCTTTGTACACCCATGGAGCCGCTACTTTACCTGGACCCTCTTTACCGTGGCCGGCCTGGGGGCTATTTATTGGTGGATGACGGATCCTTCCAAGATCCTGCCTGCGGTTACAGCTGCGCTGATCGTGGCCTGTCCCTGTTCCCTGCTGCTTTCGGCCACTTTCACCTTCGGGAATATGTTGCGGCATTTTGGAAAGAACAAACTCTACCTGAAAAATGCTTCGGTGATCGAGTCCATCGCCAGGATCAACACCGTGGTTTTTGATAAAACAGGCACCCTCACCCATACCCAGCAGGCCCGGGTGGAATACACCGGTAAGGCCATGGGAAAGGAAACAGAAAGGGAGGTTTATGCCCTGGCCAAACAATCGGCACACCCGCTTAGCCGCTTACTGGCTTCGCATTTGCTCGAAAAAGGTCACGAGCCTGTTCCGGTAAGTGGCTTTGAGGAAATGGCCGGTAAGGGGATATCAGGTCTTGTGGATGGACACCAGATAAAATTAGGCTCCTCAACTTTTATAAGGGGATTAGAAAAAGATACAGAAAAGGGGACCAGCGAAGTGTGGGTATCCGTCGATGGATTGGTTTATGGTTCGTTTAGCATCAATAATCGCTACCGTCAGGGGGTGGATAAAATGGCCTCCTGGTTTGAGTCACAGGGATTTGAACTCCATGTGCTTTCCGGTGACAATAGCGCCGAACGTGAAAACCTGCAAAGAATATTTGGCCACAATGCCTCCCTGGTCTTTAACCAGTCACCCCAGGAAAAACTGGAGTACATCAAAGCCCTCCAGCAACAGAAAAAGAAGGTCCTGATGCTTGGAGACGGCCTGAATGATGCCGGCGCTCTCAAACAGAGCGATGTGGGAATCGCCGTTACGGAAAACAGCAGTCAGTTTACCCCGGCCTCCGATGCCATTCTGGACAGCAGCGTGATCAATAAAATGGATGGGTTTGTCCGTTATGCCCGTTCCGGAAAGGGGATTGTAACCATCGGTTTTGTGGTTTCGATCCTGTACAATTTTGTGGGGCTGAGTTTTGCCATTTCGGCCAATCTATCGCCCCTGGTGGCGGCTATCCTCATGCCCATTAGCTCCATAACCATCGTAGCCATCGCCAGCATCGCCAGTTCGGTGGTTGCCAGGAAGAAACTGACCAATAACTGACTACCATCATAGAATTGTCTGACAATTGTCATAAGCCCCCCGAAGGCATCAAAATACATTTGTATCCAATTAAATAGAAATGAGCGTATTAGTCATCCTTATTGCATTGAGTGTCATCGTCGCCGGGGTGTTCCTATTTGCCTTCATTTTTTCGGTAAAGAGGGGCCAGTTTGATGATGATTATACCCCTTCTGTCCGGATGCTATTTGACGATCCTCCCGCCGTAAAACAAGAAAATAGTTAATAAACCAAAACAATCATACATGCAACTGGAAAAGTTTAGTTACGACAATAAGATAGTGCGCAATTTCGCGATTGCTACTATTATCTGGGGTGTTGTAGGTATGTTGGTCGGTCTTTGGGTTGCCTTTCAATTGGTATTTCCAAAGGAGCTGAACCTTCAGCCTTACTTCAACTTTGGTCGTCTGAGACCCCTTCACACCAACGCGGTGATCTTCGCGTTTGTGGGTAATGGTATTTTCATGGGCGTTTACTATTCTTTGCAACGCCTGTTAAAAACCCGGATGGCGAGTGATCTTCTCAGTAAGATCCACTTTTGGGGTTGGCAGTTAATCATTGTGGCCGCAGCAATCACCCTTCCGTTGGGGATTACCACGAGTAAGGAATATGCCGAGTTGGAATGGCCGATCGATATCGCCATTGCCCTGATCTGGGTGGTGTTTGGCTGGAACATGTTTGCCACCATTCTGAAGCGTCGTGAACGGCACCTGTATGTAGCCATCTGGTTCTACATTGCCACATTTGTTACCGTTGCGGTACTGCATATCGTTAACTCTTTTGAGTTGCCGATTGGTTTTCTGAAAAGCTATTCCTGGTATGCCGGTGTGCAGGATGCCCTGGTTCAGTGGTGGTATGGTCACAATGCCGTGGCCTTCTTCCTCACAACCCCTTATCTCGGGTTGATGTACTACTTTATGCCTAAAGCGGCCAATCGTCCTGTGTTCTCTTACAGGCTTTCGATCATCCACTTCTGGGCCTTGATCTTTATCTATATCTGGGCTGGTCCGCACCACCTTCTTTATACATCTCTTCCCAACTGGGCACAGTCACTGGGTGTGGTTTTCTCCTTTACCCTTATCTTCCCAAGCTGGGGTGGTATGATCAATGGTTTGCTCACCCTGCGTGGCGCCTGGGATAAAGTGCGTGAGGATGTGATCCTGAAGTTTATGGTGGTAGCTGTTACCGCTTACGGTATGTCCACTTTTGAAGGCCCCATGCTTTCTCTTAAAACCATCAATGCCATCAGCCACTTCACCGACTGGACCATTGCTCACGTTCACGTGGGTGGTTTGGGTTGGAATGGTATGCTGACCTTTGGTATCCTGTACTGGCTGATTCCCCGCATTTTCAATACTCAATTATACAGCAAGCGTTTGGCCAATATCCACTTCTGGCTGGGCACCCTGGGTATCCTGTTTTATGCCGTTCCGATGTATTGGGCCGGCTTTACTCAAGCCTCCATGTGGAAGCAGTTTACTGAAACAGGTCAATTGAAATATCAATTCCTGGAAACAGTAACCTACCTGAAGCCCTTCCTGGCTACCCGCGGATTTGGTGGTACCCTCTTCCTGGCTGGTGCCCTGATCATGATGTACAACCTGTTCAAGACCATTGCCCAGGGTAAATTGATTCCAAATGAAGAAGCGGAAGCTCCTGCATTGGAAAAAGTGTACCATAAGCATGGCAGCGAACACTGGCACCGTTGGATCGAGCGCAAGCCCGTTCAATTCCTGGTATTGTCACTGGTGGTGATCCTGATTGGTGGTATTGTGGAAATGGTGCCCACCTTCCTGGTGAAATCCAATATTCCCACCATCGCCAGTGTAAAACCCTACACTCCGCTTGAACTGCAAGGCCGGGATATTTATACAAGAGAAGGATGTTACCTCTGTCACTCCCAGATGATTCGTCCGTTCCGCTCGGAAACAGAACGCTATGGTGAATACTCCAAGGCAGGTGAGTTTGTGTACGACCACCCCTTCCAGTGGGGCTCCAAGCGTACCGGTCCGGACCTGCAACGTGAGGGAACCGGTAATAACAAGAAATCAGATCTCTGGCATTTCAACCACATGGATGATCCCCAGGCCATTTCACCCGGATCGATCATGCCGAGCTATTCCTTCCTGATCGATCACAACCTGGATACATCAACCACTCCGGCCAAGATCAGGGCGATGCAGACCCTGGGTGTACCGTATGAAAAAGGGTATGACCAGATTGCCAATAAGGAACTGATGGAGCAGGCCGGCAGGATCGCCAGCAACCTGGCCAAGGATAGTGTGAATGTGCCAGCCGACCGCGAGATCATTGCCCTGATCGCTTATTTGCAGCGCCTGGGTACTGATATTGAAAAAGGAAAAACGGCAGAAAACAGATAAATAAAAGATCATGCTGAAATACATCAAGCAATACGCTGAATCCATTTCCGGGATCGAGATCTACCCGATCATTTCGCTCCTGATCTTCGTCCTCTTCTTTATCGCGGTGCTTTTATATGTTAAACGCATGGACAAGCGCTATGTAGAAGAGGTAAGTCACCTGCCGTTGGAAGATGCTGAGCCAACAGATGAAAAAAACCCTTTCCAAAATCTTAAACATGCTTAGGAATGAGACAGATAATCAGAAATAATAAACTGCTGTTAACGATCGCTGCCCTTCTGGGGTTCAGCACCCTGGGATGGTCACAGGACGCTGCCCCTGCAGCGAGTACCAGTGCTGTTTCCAACGACACCTTCCTGCTGATCATCATTGGTTTGCTCCTGTTCATCTTGCTGGTTATGGCCATCATCATGAACAACATGAGCAAAGTGATGCGCCAGGTGAAAAAAGAAGGTAGTTATGTTAAGGAAAAGAGCGGGCTGAGGGCTTGGTGGGACACCCTTGATAAGAAGATCTTCACCAAGGCGGTTCCTGTAGAAAAAGAAGCCGATGTAATGCTCGACCACGATTATGATGGCATCAAAGAACTTGACAACGCCCTTCCACCCTGGTGGAAATGGGGATTCTATTTCACCCTTATTGTGGCGGTGTTCTATATTCTTCGATTCCATGTATGGAAGTCGGGTCCCGATCCCATTCAGGAATACAATGCTGAATTGGCCTATGCGGCCAAGCAGGCCGAAGCCTTCCGTGCCAAAGCCGGGGAACAGGTGGATGAAAAAACGGTTACCCTGGCCGATGCGGCTGGTATTGCTACAGGTAAAACCAAGTTCCTGCAAACCTGCTCGGTATGTCATGGTCAAAATGGGGAAGGTGGTGTAGGACCAAATCTGACTGATAATTACTGGCTGCACGGCGGTACGATCAATGATATTTTCAAAACAATCAAATACGGCGTGCCTGAAAAAGGGATGCAATCTTGGGAAAAGGCTTTTGCCCCCGGTGATATTAAGAACCTGGCCAGTTTTATTAAAACGATGGCAGGTACCAATGTAGCCAATGGGAAAGCGCCGCAAGGAACCCTGTTTTCCGAGGGAGCGACTGCTGATACCACCAATGCAGCCCCTAAAGACACGGCGGTTGTGAAATAATTATGCTGTTATGTAACTAAGGTAACCGAGCCTCGCCTGAGGTTCGGTTATTTTTGAGAAAAAGCGATGAAGATGAATATTGATGAAACGAAAACCGATCCCCTCGAAGATTATTTCGCAGAGGAGGCATTAGAGAAAAAAGGGTTGCTCGATCAATCTTTTCGTGATTCCGTTGCCACCATCGACAAACAGGGCAAGCGAAATTACTTGTTCCCTAAAAAACCCAAGGGAAGACTCTATCGTTGGCGTACCATCGCTTCCGTTATCTATCTGATCATCTTCTTCTCCCTCCCGTTTATCAAGGTAGGCGGCCAGCCATTTTTTATGTTCAATGTGCTGGAACGTAAATTCATTTTCTTTGGACAGGTTTTCTGGCCCCAGGACTTCTTCATTTTTGCCATAGGCCTGCTCACCTTTATGGTGTTTGTTATTCTCTTTACGGTTGTATTCGGGCGTGTATTTTGCGGATGGGCCTGCCCGCAGACCATCTTTATGGAAATGATCTTCCGTAAGATCGAGTATTGGCTGGATGGGGATTCGAATGAACAGCGAAAGCTGAAGGAAATGCCCTGGAACGGATACAAGGTTCGAAAGCGCCTGACCAAAATGGTTGTCTTCTTTGCCATTTCATTTCTCATTGCAAATTTTTTCCTGGCATACATCATTGGCATGGATGAGGTGCTGGCCATGGTGAAGGAAGGAGTGGCTGCCAATATGGGAACATTCATTTCCCTCTTAGGCTTTACCACTGTGTTCTTTTTTGTGTATTACTGGTTTAGGGAACAGGCCTGTATTGTGGTTTGTCCTTATGGCCGTTTGCAAGGGGTTTTGCTGGATAAAAAATCCATTGTGGTTGCCTATGACTATGTGCGGGGTGAACCACGGGGAAAGGTGAAGAAATCGGAAGCCCAGGCCGCTGACAAAGGGGATTGTATCGACTGTTTTGCCTGTGTGCGTGTTTGTCCCACGGGGATCGACATCCGCAACGGAACACAAATGGAGTGCGTGAACTGCACAGCCTGTATTGATGCCTGTGATGAGATAATGACCCGCATTAATAAACCCACGGGGCTTATCCGGTATGAGTCGGAAGAGAATATCGCGCATAGCCGAAAAGGAAAGTTCAACTGGCGGATCGGCGGTTATTCCATTGTATTGACCCTGCTGCTGACCGTGCTGAGCATTTTGCTGATTACCCGGGATGATGTGGATGCCCGTATTCTTCGCACAGCCGGACAAATGTTCCAGCGCGAGCAGGATGGCCGGATCAGCAATATCTATAACATCAAATTGGCCAATAAGACACATGAAGATATTCCTATGACTCTGCGGCTGGAGAATATCAAAGGGGAGATCACGATTGTAGGCAAGAGCCTGGTGGTGCCCAAAGAGTCATACTATCAAACTCCTTTCTTTGTTAAGATCGACCGGAGTTTGATCACCCGTAGAAAAACACCCATCGTATTGGGCGTTTATGAAGGCGATAAGAAAATTAAAACCGTGAAGACCACCTTCCTGGGTCCCGGTTTATAATTCTTAACAATAAAACGAAACACCATGCGAATCAGTTGGGGCTACAAAATTCTGGCACTTTACCTCTCCTTTGTGGCGGGTATCTTGTTCCTGGTCTTTAAGGCCAGTAAAGAAAATTATGACCTGGTGACCAAGAACTATTATGAAGCGGAGCTGAAGTATCAGGATGTCATCGATCAAAAAGAGAATACGGCCAGTTTATCGGGCCCTGTAAGGATAGAGAATACAAAATCAAAGATCACCGTTCACTTTCCCGCTGATTTTTCCAATAAGGATATAACCGGGGAAGCATATTTGTATTGTCCTTCGGATGCCAGAAAGGACATGAAAAGAACTATTAGCAGTAAAGACCTGGCATTTGAATGGATACTCCCGGGGGCGCCGGTGGGCTTGTATGAGCTGAAACTGAAATGGAAAAGTAACGGCAAAGAGTATTATAAGGAGGAAAAGGTTTTCTTTTAATCTATCAGCAATCCTGGTCAATTGTCAATTTACGAAACCATATCCGCCGCCTTTCTGATGGGGCTTGTGGGCAGCCTTCACTGCGTTGGCATGTGTGGGCCCCTGGCGCTGGCTTTACCGGTTTCGCATACCAATGATGGCAACCGATTATTGGGCGGGTTGACCTATAATGCCGGCCGCATCATTACTTACGGCATACTTGGGGTGGTGCTTGGACTCGCTGGCCAGTTTCTTCTGCCTGTGGCCTGGCAGCAAACATTATCCATTCTAATTGGCGCCATTATCCTTGTTTATCTTTTTTTACCCGTAAAGAAATTAACCCAATCTGTTGGATTCATTTCAGCCCTGAATAAACCCTTCCTGGCATTACGTCAAGCCATGGGTAAGTTGTTTGCGCAGCGAAAATTCAGTTCTCTTTTTTCTATCGGGTTGCTCAACGGGTTGCTCCCCTGCGGACTGGTCTATCTTGCCATATCATCTTCTTTTATTACCGGTAATGCCTGGAAAGGGGGATTGTTTATGATGTTTTTTGGCCTGGGCACATTACCGTTGATGCTGGCAACAGTTTTCTTTGGAAGTTATATGAACCAGCAGATCCGTGTCAAATTGCGCAAGGCGGTACCGGTATTCCTCTTTGTGATGGCGGCCTTGTTAATACTTCGCGGTATGGGACTGGGTATTCCTTATGTAAGCCCGGCCTTTCATCAGCCGGAAGCCGTGGGGTGTCATTAAGATTTCACCGCTGTTCGTATCTTCATTCTATGCCGTTAAAATCTATTCGTCCATCCGGAAATACCGAAGAGAATTTTTTTACACTTGTTTACCAGGTAGCGCGGCAAATTCCCAGGGGGAGGGTAACTTCCTATGGGGCCATTGCCGCGGCGCTGGGCGCCAAATCATCGGCCCGGATGGTAGGCTGGGCCATGAATGGATGTCATAAGGTAAGACCCAAGGTACCGGCGCACCGGGTGGTTAATCGCAATGGGATGTTGTCGGGTAAAATGCATTTTGATCCGCCGGAGCGAATGGAAGAACTGCTAAAAAAAGAAGGGGTGAAAGTGAAGAATGATAAGGTGGTGGATTTTGAAAAATTGTTTTGGGATCCGGCAATTGAGGGATGAATGACCACGGCAGTTATTCACTCTCAGGGCCGCGGCTCCGGACTCCGGTCTCACCTCTCGGGCCATTTCTTAACTCACTTTTTCTTGGTTCGGGTACGCTTTCATATTCATACGGGCAATGCTTACACCCCATGCCACAGCAGTACCCCTGCTCCAGGTGATATTGCCTGGTAAGGACGATAAACCCGTCTTCGTTTCGGTAGTAGTGGATGCCTTCCTTAAGTGTTTGATCCTTCATATTCTTTCAGGTATTCCTGCAGGTTTTTGTCTTGTTCCACCCCGGGTATTACAGGTGGCAGAACAAATTTAAGGTAATGTATCCGTTGGCTGCCGGCAATGTCGAGCGATTCATAATAGGTTTTAATCGATAATTCAGGCGATTGGTCCTCCTGGGCATAAACATGGTCGTTTTCTTCGATCAATTTGCAAGCATACCGGCTGATCACGGTTTTGGTAAACTGGAAAAGCGCCGGGCTATCGGTTTTAAGATGAATAAAACCACCGGGGCTCAGAAATTGTTGATAGAGCCGAAGGAATTTTGGGTGGGTCAGGCGTTTTTTGGCCTTGGAGGTCCGCAGTTGCGGATCGGGAAAGGTGATCCAGATTTCCGACACTTCCCCGGGGCCGAAATAGGTATGAATCTTGTCGATCTCAGTACGTAAAAACGCCACATTGTTTAACCCCTCATCGATGGCTTTTTTGGCACCCACATAGATTCGGTTTCCCTTGATATCCACGCCAATAAAATTCCGTTCGGGATACAAACGGGCCAGTCCCAGCGCATATTCCCCCTTTCCACAAGCCAGTTCCAGGGTTAGGGGCTGATTATTGCCAAAATGCCGGTGCCATTGACCCGGCATATTTTCGGGGAATTGCAAAACATTGGAAAACCCCTTGATTGCTTCAAAACGAATAAGCTTTTTGTGGCCCATTGGGCAAAAATAGCCAGGATTTGGGAGGAAACAGGGGGCAAAAGGAGGTAAGAATAGAGGGGAGAATGTCCCTAAAAAGTTAAGGCCCCTCTCTTGCTAAGAAGGGCCCCCAAAAGTCACATCACATGAGAAAAATTCTGCTGTAGGGGGAGGAGTCGAACCTCCACGGGGCAGTTAGCGTTTGCACAAAGTTGTAGTGGTCAATCCTGGTCGGCCTGACGGTCGGCTCTATGCAAGGTTTATCCTGTGATCCCCACCCCCGAGACGAGAGGGCATGTCTGCCAAAAAGTTTCATCACCCCACAGTATGATCGTATTCTTAAAGAACTTGATAGAACAAAAATAAAGGAAGCGACCTATTTATTCCAAATTTTTCAATAATATTTTAAAAAGTATTGAAATTGTCTAATAAATTGCTATATTCGTTGAATAATTAGCAAAATACTTGTCAAAAATGGCCTCTAAATTGAATCTTGATAAACTGGATCTCCAAATCATTAACCACATGATGGAGGATGCCTCCATTTCCTATGCCGATCTGGGGAAGAAGCTCTTTGTTTCGGGGGGTACTATCCATGTCCGGATCAAAAAGCTTCAGGAAATGGGGATTGTCAAAGGTACAAGGCTCCACGTGGATACCAAGGCCCTGGGGTATGATGTAAACGCCTTTATTG
Organism: Chitinophagaceae bacterium; assembly: GCA_041916555.1. GTDB lineage: Bacteria > Bacteroidota > Bacteroidia > Chitinophagales > Chitinophagaceae > SpSt-398. The sequence goes on from JAYRZH010000005.1 coordinate 73,241, forward strand.
GCATCTTTTTGGAAAAAAGCTCCTTGTACGACAATGTAGCCAAAGAACTAAGCAAGATCCCCGAGATCGTTCGCCTGAATTATACCACCGGAAATTACTCCATGTTTGCCGAAGTGGTTTGCCGGGATATTGACCATTTCAGACAAGTGCTTCATTATGAGCTTCAAAAAGTAAAAGGCATTGAACGCACCGAAACCCTGATTGCGCTGGAGGAGAGTATTAATAGGAATGTTCAGGTTTGAGGGGGGAGGTTTGGGGGGTAGGGTTTGGTGGAAGGTTTTATGTTATAGGTATTAGGTTTTAGTTATTAGTGTTTATGTTTTTTTGTCTGAAGTCTTTGTACTTACTGA
>JAYRZH010000006.1:0-64911 GCA_041916555.1 Chitinophagaceae bacterium
TGTACCCACCATGCTGTCGTATTGATCATACACCCAATGCTTGGAAGCAATGGTTGGAAGTTGAATGAGTTTTTCGGCGACCGCCTGAAGGTCGGCCGGAACGGGGATCGTATTGGGGTCAAAGGCCCTGATCTTTTCCAGGTAGGCAGGTTCTTTGTAAGACCTTTCATATTGTGGGGCGCCGCCACCCAAAACCAATTCATGGGCGGGTATCGAGGCTTCCAATTCGCCATGCATGTAGAAGTTCAGTATCCCGTCATCAGTCACTTCGCCGATCACTGAACAGGGCAGGTCCCATTTTTCAAATACTTTCATCACTTCTTGTTCCCGACCCTTTTCTGCTACCAACAACATGCGCTCCTGGCTTTCGCTAAGCAGAAGTTCCCAGGTCTTCATGTTTTTTTGCCGCGTAGGGACTTTATCCAGGTCAATACGCATCCCCACTTCCCCTTTAGCGCTCATTTCGGCGGTGGAGCAGATAATCCCGGCGGCACCCATATCCTGCATGCCGACAACGGCACCGGTTTGAATAACCTCGAGGCAGGCTTCGAGCAATTTCTTTTCCTGGAAAGGGTCACCCACCTGCACGGCCGGTAATTCTTCCACGCTTTCAGCGGTGATATCTGCAGACGCAAAGGAGGCACCGCCAATGCCATCCTTACCAGTAGCACTACCTACAAACATAACAGGGTTTCCCAGGCCTTTGGCGGTAGCCGAAACCGTTTCTCCTGCTTTTACAATCCCCACACTCATGGCATTCACCAAAGGATTGGTATGGTAACAAGGATCAAAGTAAATTTCCCCACCCACAGTTGGTACCCCAAAGCAGTTGCCATAATGCCCAATGCCATGAACAATACCGGCCAGCAGGTGCTGTGTTTTATCGGATTCAAGATTTCCAAAACGCAAGGAGTTCAGAGAGGCGATAGGCCGGGCACCCATGGTGAAGATATCACGATGGATTCCACCAACCCCGGTAGCAGCGCCCTGAAAGGGTTCAATAGCCGAAGGGTGGTTATGGGATTCAATTTTAAATACCACACCAAGTCCATCACCGATATCCATTAGTCCGGCGTTTTCCTCACCGGCTTTGACGAGCATGCGTCCACCTTCACGGGGAAGCGTCTTTAACCAACGGATAGAATTTTTATAACTACAGTGCTCACTCCACATACCGGAGAATGCACAAAGCTCATTAAAGTTGGGGGTGCGTCCGAGTTTTTGCCTGATCAGTTCAAATTCTTCGGGGGTGATCCGCAATTGCTCTGCGGTCTTTACAGTTACTTCCATAATGTTTACGAAAGCGCAAAACTACAAACTGGGCGGGAGGAAAAGGGAGAAACTTTTCAACTTTTTGGGCTATTTTGCGAGAATAACGATTGGGTTTGGATTATTTTCTGTTTATAGGTTACCTTTTTTTGTTTTCCTGGCTCATGACCCGTGTTGGTTTGTTCCGGCACTCGGGATTGACCAATGCGCAACTTATCATCCTGTTCCTTTTCAAGGTCATTGCAGGTATTTTTTACGGCTGGGTAGGTATCTACTATGGTTATTTTGCCTATATGTATGATACCTGGGGATTACACAATGCCAGTATTGATGAATTGCAATTGTTTTATGATAACCCCCAGGCCTACCTGACCAATCTCTTTCAAAGTGGATACGAAAGTGGATACGGGCGGTTCTTTGCCAGCCAGGACTCTTACTGGAATGACCTAAAGGCCAATGTGTTCATAAAACTGTTATCGATTTTTGACTTCCTGAGTTTTGGCAACTATTATATCAATGTTATATTCTATTCCTTTCTCACGATCATCGGTCCTGTAATGGTGTACCGGGTTATGATCGATATTTTTCCAGATAAAAAATGGGCAGTACTGATCGGTGTATTTCTCATCCCCTCTTTTTTATACTGGAGCAGTGGCATTCATAAAGAAGGGCTAACCTTTACAGCAATCGGCATGGTAGCCTACCATTTTTATTTTGGGTTGAAAAGCGGGCAATTTTCGATCAAACGGCTCCTTTCCCTCCTGTTGGGCCTGCTTATTCTCCTGGCCATGAAAAACTACATTTTCATGTTGCTCATCCCGGCCCTGGCTGCCTGGTACCTTTCGCGCAAAGTTGAAAAAGGGATATGGAAACGATTTGCCGGGGTTTATGGATTGTCAATACTATTGTTTTTCACCCTTCCGATGATAAGTCCAAAACTTGACCTCCCGGCGGCTGTGGCCAACAAACAGGCCGCATTCATGCAATTGGAAGGGGGATCGGGACTAAAAGTGACCAAACTGGAACCAAACTTTATCGGCTTTGTCCGAAACGCCCCCGAAGCCCTGGTAAATAGCCTGATGCGCCCCTTTCCGGCTGATATCAAACACATGCTTTCCATGGGGGTTATGATGGAGAACCTTTTTGTACTAGGACTATTGATTCTGCTTATTCTTTACCGCGACAAATCTGCCCGGTTTAATCACCCTTTTATTTGGTTTTGCTACTTTCTTGGATTTACCCTGCTGCTTACCATTGGATATACGGTTTGCTTCCAGGGAGCCATTGTTCGCTACCGAAGCATTCTGCTCCCACTGGCCATCACCCCGCTGATGGCTTCCATCGACTGGAAAAGGGTAAAAGCAGGGATTCTAAACATATAATTATTATTAATTATATTTAATTTTTCGTAGAATTACGCCAATTTTTATACTTCCAACCGTTTGTACTTCCACATTTATCCACAAATAATTCAATTTTCGCGAAATTATCAGTTTCTGATAACCATATTTGTTTAGATTTGCCAATACGAACTCACATTTTAATTAAAACTAATTTAAACTGGTTATGGCAATTGCAAAACTTGAGTACATCTGGCTGGATGGATACAAGCCCACCCAGAGCCTGAGAAGCAAGACAAAGATCGAAAAAGACTTTAGCGGCAAGCTGGAAGATTGCCCGATGTGGTCCTTTGATGGTTCTTCTACCGAGCAGGCTCCCGGCGGATCTTCCGATTGCCTGTTGAAACCTGTGTTTATTGTTCCTGATCCGCAGCGTCGGAACGGATACCTGGTCATGTGCGAGGTATTGAATCCCGATGGCAGCGCGCATGCCACCAATGGCCGCGCCACTATTGCTGATGATGACAATGATTTCTGGTTTGGTTTTGAGCAGGAGTATTTCCTGTGGAACCCTGAAACTGATAAACCCCTGGGCTTCCCTGAAGGTGGATATCCCCGTCCCCAGGGTCCTTACTATTGCTCTGTAGGGGCCAACAACGCCTATGGCCGTCATATTGTGGAAGAGCACCTGGATGCCTGTATTGATGCGGGTCTGAACGTGGAAGGCATCAATGCGGAGGTTGCCACTGGTCAGTGGGAATTCCAGATCTTCTCCAAAGGAGCCAAAGAAGCCGGTGACCAAATTTGGGTTGCCCGCTATCTGCTGGAGCGTATTGGGGAGAAATATGGTGTTTCCATTAACTGGCATTGCAAACCCCTGGGTAACCTCGACTGGAACGGTAGCGGTATGCACGCCAACTTCTCCAATGGCATTCTCCGCACCTGTGGCAGCAAGGAAATTTATGAGCAAATATGCGAGTCATTCCGTCCGGTAATTAAAGAACATATCGAAGTATATGGCGCCGATAACCACCTGCGTTTGACCGGCAAACACGAAACTGCATCCATTCACGATTTCTCATATGGTGTATCCGACCGTGGCGCTTCCATCCGTATTCCCATCGGTACGGTGGAAAGAGGCTGGAAGGGCTGGTTGGAAGACCGTCGTCCCAACAGCGCCGCCGATCCTTACAAAGTAGCTGCACGGATCATCAAGACCGTAAAAGCTGCTGAAGTAAGCATTTCGAAGAAGGCTGTTGTAGCTTAATAGCTATGTTGGAAGTCTGGAGTCTAACCTCGGTCCACCGACTTCTGTCTCCGGACCTCTGACCATTAACTCAAAAAATCTCGAACAGGGTAAGTGCATAACTTACCCTTTTTATTTTCCCATGTATCCTATATTTACCCAAACTAAATCACAGTCTATGTCCCTTCGTTTCAACGCCATCAATAACCTGACCACGGAAGTGGAGGTAAAAGTGGCCGGTTCGAAAAAGGTTACAGCCATTTTCGGATCCAATGTGTTTACCGCCAAAGTTGCCCGCGAATACCTGAGTGATGAAGCTTATAAAAGCCTGATGTCATCCATCCGGGCCGGTCAGAAGATCGACCGGGGAATGGCCAACCAGATAGCCAATGGCATTAAAGCCTGGGCGGAAAGCAAGGGGGTAACCCACTATACTCACTGGTTTCAACCCCTGACTGGTACCACCGCGGAAAAACATGATTCCTTTTTTACCCTGAAGGGTGATGGTACAGCCATTGAACAATTTGACGGTGATGCGTTGATTCAGCAGGAACCCGATGCCTCTTCGTTTCCCAGTGGTGGCCTGCGCGCCACTTTTGAAGCGCGTGGTTACACGGCCTGGGACCCTTCCTCCCCTGCTTTTATCATAGAAATTGGTCAGGGTGCCACGCTTTGCATCCCTACCATCTTTGTATCCTATACCGGGGAATCACTGGACTATAAAGCCCCGCTGCTGAAAGCCCTGGATGCCCTGAACAAGGCCGCCCTGGATGTTTGCCATTATTTTGATAAAAACATTACCCATATACAGGCTACCCTGGGTTGGGAACAGGAATACTTTGTTATCGACGAAGCCATGTTCAATGCCCGTCCTGACCTCGTGCTATGCGGACGCGCTGTTTATGGCCATAGCTCCGCCAAAGGCCAACAGTTGGAGGACCATTATTTTGGATCCATACCCGAGCGGGTGTATGCCTATATGCGTGACTTTGAAGAGGAAGCCTACAAACTGGGGATTCCATTGCGTACCCGTCACAACGAGGTAGCCCCGGCCCAGTTTGAATGTGCCCCCATTTTTGAAGAATGTAACCTGGCGGTGGATCACAATACCCTGCTGATGGACATTATGGCGAGGGTGGCCAAGCGGCACAAGCTTCGTGTGCTTCTGCATGAGAAACCCTTTGCTGCCATCAATGGTTCTGGTAAGCACAACAACTGGAGCATGAGTACCGATACCGGTATCAACCTGCTGGCCCCCGGTAAAACGCCCAAGACCAACCTGATGTTCCTGACCTTCTTTGTAAACACCATTAAGGCCGTTCATGATTATGCCGATATCCTGCGCGCTTCGATTGCTTCCGCAGGTAACGACCACCGCCTGGGCGCTAATGAAGCGCCTCCGGCCATCATATCCGTGTTTATTGGCGATTACCTGAGCAAGGTATTGCAGGAAGTGAAGGAAAGGGTGACCGACAAAATGGATGAGACCGATGAAAGCATGTTGAAGATCGATATTCACAAGAGCATTCCTGAATTGCTGATGGATAATACCGATCGCAACCGGACTTCTCCCTTTGCCTTTACCGGAAATAAATTTGAATTCCGGGCCGTAGGCTCTTCGGCCAATTGTGGCAACCCTATGACCGTGTTGAATACCATCATGGCGCAAACCCTTCGCCAGTTTAAAGAAGATGTAGATTCCCATATTGAAAAAGGCGAGAAGAAAGAGATCGCGATCATGCATGTGATCCGCGAATATATTGTGGCCAGTGAAAAAGTACTTTTTGAAGGAGACGGATATAGCCAGGAATGGGAAAAAGAAGCCGAGCGCCGTGGCCTGGCGAATGTAAAGACCACTCCGCTTGCCCTGGATGCGATGGTAACCGAAAAAGCCAAACATCTTTTTGAAAATAATGGCATTTATACCCATGCCGAATTGGAGGCCCGTCATGAAATAGAATTGGAGAAATACATCAAAAGGGTACAGATCGAAGGAAGGATCATGGGCGAGATCGCAACCAGTCATATCCTCCCCCCCTCCATCCGGTACCAGACACGGTTGGCGCAGAATATCCAAAGCCTGCAGGCCTTGGGGCTTCCTGAATCGGCCTATGCCAATCAGAAACAGATCCTTGATAAATTATCCGAGCATATCAATAAAGCTTCAGACCTGGTAGAGAAAATGATCGAGGCCCGAAAAGTGTGCAATGCCATGAGTGATACCCGTACCATGGCCATCGGTTATCAAAGCCAGGTAAAAGACGCCTTCTTTGATGAGATCCGCTACCACGTGGATAAGCTGGAATTGCTGGTGGATGACCGGGAGTGGTATTTACCGAAGTATCGGGAGATTTTGTTTCTGCGATAAAGGGTAATAACGCTACATCATCTTAAACCCATCCAAAAACTTCGTATTAAAATCACCGCTGCGGAAGCGCTCATCCTTCATCAGTTGAAGGTGGAACGGGATCGTGGTTTTTACACCTTCAATCACGTATTCGCTCAGGGCGCGGTACATGGTATCTATGGCTTCCTGACGGGTGCGGGCCACAGTAATGAGTTTACCGATCATCGAATCGTAATACGGGGGTATGACGTATCCGGCATAAGCGTGGCTGTCAACCCTTACGCCATGTCCGCCAGGAGTGTGCAGGGTGGTGATACGACCGGGTGAAGGGCGAAAATCATTATAGGGATCTTCTGCATTGATCCGGCATTCGATGGAATGCATTTGGGGGATATAATCACTTCCCGATATCCGTTCGCCCTGGGCGATCTTGATCTGTTCTTTGATCAGGTCAAAATTGATCACTTCTTCAGTCACGCAGTGTTCTACCTGGATACGGGTGTTCATTTCCATGAAGTAGAAATTCCGGTGTTTGTCAACCAGGAATTCAATGGTCCCTACACTTTCATAGTTGATGGCCCCGGCCGCTTTTTTGGCGGCCTCTCCCATTTTCATGCGGAGTTCATCGGTCATGAACGGGGAAGGTGATTCCTCCACGAGTTTCTGGTGACGACGTTGGATGGAACAATCCCTTTCACTCAGGTGGCAGACATTGCCATATTGGTCACCGGCCACCTGGATTTCTATATGACGGGGTTCTTCCACAAATTTCTCCATGTAGATGCCATCATTCTTGAATGCAGCGGCGGCTTCAGCCTTGGCGGTATCGTAAGCACGCTCGAGTTCGCTTTCTTCCCAAACGATACGCATACCTTTTCCCCCGCCACCAGCAGTGGCTTTGAGGATGATGGGGTAACCCATGTCACGCGCAAGTCCTTTGGCTTCTTCCACACTTTGCAACAAACCTTCTCCACCGGGAACTACAGGAACTCCGGCCTTGATCATGGTTTCCTTGGCCGTGATCTTGTCACCCATGGCATTGATCATGTCTGGGGTAGGTCCGATGAACTTAATATGGTGGTCGTTACAGATCTTGGCGAATTTGGCATTTTCGGCGAGGAAACCATAGCCCGGGTGAATCCCGTCGGCATTGGTGATCTCGGCGGCGGCCATGATATGGGGAATGTTGAGATAAGAATCGCTGCTCTGGGGTTTCCCGATGCAAACGGCCTCATCGGCAAATTTTACATGGAGGCTGTCACGATCTGCGGTGGAATAAACGGCCACCGTTTTGATACCCATTTCACGACAGGTGCGAATGACACGCAGGGCGATCTCACCCCTGTTCGCTATCAATATCTTTTTAAACATGAAGACGATTTGGTGATTGGATGATTGGAGAAGGTCCTGATCAGTTGGGTTCAACCAGGAAAAGGGGTTGGTCGTATTCTACCGGGGAGGCATCGTCCACCAGGATCTTGACCACTTTACCGGACACTTCACTTTCGATCTCGTTAAACAGTTTCATGGCTTCGATGATACAAACCACTTTTCCTTCATTCACATCATCTCCTACTTCTACAAAGTTTGGTTTATCTGGGCCAGGACGACGGTAGAAGGTACCGATCATCGGGCTCTTGATAGTGATCAGGTTACCGGCCGGGGCTGGTGCGGCGGCAGGAGCTGCCGGGGCAGGACCGGCAGGTGTGGCGACAGGGGCATGACTGGCTACCGGGGCGGCTGCAACCGCTACAGGCTGGGCTGATACCACCTGGGTCACATGGTCCTCTTTCTGTTTGATGGTGATACGGAAATCCTTTTGCTCAACGGTCAACTCTCCAATATTGGATTTGTTGATCATCTTGATCAACTCCTGAATTTGTTTGAAATCCATGTTTTTCAATTTATAGTTGATTTAAGGTGAGAAATCCGCGATAAACGCAGGAATCCGACTATTTTTTTATTCTTTAACCCTTTCTACGTATTCACCGGTCTTGGTGTTTACCCGGATCAACTCACCCTCGTTGACAAACAGGGGTACGTTGACGGTAGCGCCGGTTTCCACGGTTGCGGGTTTCAGGGTGCGGGTTGCGGTATCGCCTTTCAAACCGGGCTCGGTATAGGTCACCTGGAGCACAATCTTATCGGGCAGTTCCACGCTCATCGGAAGCTCGGTCTCGGTATTCACCAGCATCGATACTTCCTGACCATCTTTCAGGAACTGGGGTGCATCCACCAGGTGCTCTTCCACAGCCAGTTGCTCAAAGGTAGCTGTATCCATGAAATTATACCCGGTATCATCCTTATAAAGAAACTGGAAAGGTTTTCTTTCCACCCGTACCGGGAAGATATTTTCCCCACTGTTCCAGGTCTGTTCGATGGTGCGGTTATTGTCCACCCCCTTCAGTTTGGCCCATACCTTGGCTGCTGCCCGGGCCGTCTTGTTCTGTCCAAATTCCACCACCGAATACAGGCTGCCATCGATCTTGATGATCATACCCCGGCTGATGTCTGCTGTAGTTGCCATAACGTTTTCATTTTGAGGCCAGCCCGAGGCCGGCAAGTATAACTAAGGGTGCAAATATAAGGAAGGAAGGAAAATTGGAAAGGATAATAAAAAAACGGGGGGAAGGGGGGGAGGGGGATGGGGGAATGGGTGAATAAGTGAATTGGGTATTAGGTTGTTGGTAATAAGTTCCCCAAAGTTAAATTAACTTATTACCTAATACCCAATTCACTTATTCACCCATTCACTATTCACTTATTCACCCAGTCACTATTCACTATTCTTTCTTCTTCGTCTTAATCTCTACAGCTCCGTTTTTAGCCTTATCGCCATATTTTTCAATAGCTTTTTCACCCTTTAAAACCGACACGGATTCGATATCATCGGTGTTGAGGATTTCCAGTTTTTTGGTATCCACAATCACATCATCCAGGATATAAAGGGGGGCATTTTCTCCGGAGGTGAATTTCAACAAGGTGGTTTCGGGTTTTGGTTTATTGCTGGGTCTTCCTACCACCACCACATCAGCGGACATAAAGGTGGTATCTGTGGGCGTTCCTTTTTTCCTGCCCACCACCACAATGGGGTCCTGACTAAAGACCTTCGGGGTGGCAGGTGGAGCCGGTGGAATTTGCCCATACTTTTCCGTGTAATCTTTTTCATGGGCGGTCCATTCAGTGAGCATAATGGCTTTCACGATCTTACTTGTTTTGTCCTTTACGATCACTACACATTCCCCCTGGTTATCGGCAATGGTTAGGATATACCCCTTTCCATTGACCCTTTTAGGCGCTGCTGGAATTGTATCTGCCGGGGTTACCACCGGGGCCGCCTGAATGGCCGATTTGGGCGATTTTTTGGGAACCGGAGGAGGGGCAGGTACCGGATCCACTGCCGGGATCACATCCACAGCCGGAGCCGGTGCCACCTGAGCAAGCGCCTTATCACTGCGGAAGGTGATCAACAATAAGGCGGCCAATGGCAACGCAAACAGAAATTTTAATAATTGGACCTTATTGGTCCTGATTTTGTTCATCATGGCTATACGTGTTTTTAATGAAGAAAAGTTGAAACTGGACCCGATCCTGAACGCATGGTGCCCCATTACCTTTAACAGCAGGTACTGATATTGTTTGCGATCCACCCCGCTTCCGGTTACCTGATCATCGGCAATAAACTCCAGGTTCTGCCGTATGGACTTACGCAACATCCAGGCAAAAGGATTGTACCAATTGATGATGCAAAGCCATTCCGCCCAAAGCATATCCAGGGTATGGTTTTGTTTGACATGGACAAATTCATGGCGTATGATCTCTTTTAACTCCGCCTCATCGTGCCGGCCAGGGTTGATAAATATTGAATGGCCAAATGAAAAAGGTATGATCGGCTTATTCACTTTGTATAACTTCGCCCCCTCCCCTTCTATCAACTCTGCCTGGCGACGCAAACGCCTAAAGGACCAAAGCTGTATAATAAAGCGCAAGGCTAATACCACCACCCCGGCAATCATGATCCATAACAACCAATGCACCGGCACCAACCCCTTCTCCACCACTGGTGAACCCTGGGCTACAGGCAACATGGTCACGGAAGGAATCCATTCCGTGAGCGTGGAAGCTGTCCACTCTTTTTTCTCCAATACCGGGGAAATGTTTACCAGAGGCAATAAAAACGCCAGCAGGGAATAGATCAGGAGGTACCACCTGTTCCAGGCATAAAAAGTCATACGCCGCAAAAACAAATGATAAAAAAGATACACCGCTCCCAGGCCAATGCCGGATTTTAACAGGTATAAGATCAGTTCGCGCATAAAGGTTTCTTGGTTAAGCGTTTTTTTCAATCAGCCTGACAATCTCTTTCAATTCTTCAGCAGATAGTTTCTTTTGTTCCACAAAAAAGTTGACCAACTCCTTGTAGGAATTTTCAAAATAATCACGCACCACGGTATTCATAAACCGCTTTTTGTACTCCGATTCGGAAACAGCCGGTTTATAGATATACGCATTCCCCAACAGTCTGCTCTGCAAAAACCCCTTTCGCTCCAGGTTCTTGATCGTGGAGGCCAGTGTTGTGTACGGCGGCTTCTCGCCTTCTATGTTCTCCAAAAACGATTTCACATTGCCCTCACCGGTACGCCAAACCGCCAACATGGCTTCTTCTTCCTGCGGAGATAATTTTTCCATTTTCTACGAAGTTTTCGTAAAGCTACGAATTTTTCGTAATTGTCAAAATTTATTTTCCTTCCCCTGACCGAAGTCATACCCAACTTTGCATAATCTCCTTTACGATTCTTGTTTTCCCTCCTATCTTTGCCCCGCTAAATTTCAATTCTCAACTATAAATTATTTAATCCATGAAAGTGACTGTAGTAGGTGCCGGAGCCGTAGGGGCCACCTGTGCCGACAATATCGCCCGTAAAGAGCTTTGCCATGAACTGGTTTTATTAGATATCAAAGAAGGGATTGCGGAAGGAAAGGCCCAGGATATGATGCAGACCGCTGCTTTGCTGGGATTTGACACACGTATCACAGGTTCCACCAATGACTACAGCAAAACTGCCGGTAGTGATGTAGTGGTGATCACTTCTGGTTTGCCCCGCAAACCCGGGATGACCCGTGAGGAGCTGATTGGGGTAAATGCCGGTATCGTTAAAGGGGTATGTGAGAATATCCTGAAACATTCTCCTAATGCGATCATCATTGTGATCAGCAACCCCATGGATACCATGACCTACCTGGCCCTGCAGTCAACCGGTCTGCCCAAGAACAGGATCATTGGTATGGGTGGTACACTTGACAGCAGCCGCTTCAAATATCAACTGAGTCAGCACCTGGGTTGCAGCCCCGGCGACCTGAATGCCGTGGTAGTAGGTGGTCATGGTGACACAACCATGATTCCCCTTATCCGTTTGGCTACATGGAACAGTGTGCCTGTCACTAAATTCCTGAACAAAGAACAACAGGATAAGATCGTCGCCGATACCATGGTGGGTGGCGCCACCCTCACCAAATTGATTGGTACTTCTGCCTGGTATGCCCCCGGTGCTGCCGGAGCCGCCCTGGTGGAATCCATTCTTCGTGATGAAAAGAAACTGTTTACCTGCTGTGTTAGTCTTGAAGGTGAATACGGCCAGAAAGATATTTGCCTGGGTGTACCCGTGGTAATTGGTCGCAATGGCTGGGAAAAGATCGTTGACTTTGGTTTGAATGAAGAAGAACAAGCTGCCTTTAACAAAAGCGCAGAAGCTGTTCGCAGCATGAACGAAGTTTTGAAAACACTGTAAAAGCCATTTGCTATTAGCAAACTGCTAACAGCTCATATGCATTACGTCTCCGTAGAAAACACCTCAAAATCCTTTGGCATACACCCCCTTTTTCAGGGGGTGTCTTTTCACATTGAGGAAGGGGATAAAATTGCGCTGGTAGCCCGCAACGGATTTGGCAAATCAACCCTGTTGCGTATCCTGGCCGGTAAGGAAACACCCGATGAGGGCACAGTCTGGATCAATAAGGAAGTGACCGTGGCCTTGTTTGAACAGGACCCCACCTTTATTGAATCCCGTTCCATACTTGACAATATCTTTCACCACGACCATCCTGTAATTCACGCCATTGCCAATTATGAAGCGGCCTGTGACCGTGACGATCCGGCCGCTATCGGCGAAGCAATCGTACGTATGGATGAATTGGGGGCCTGGGATTTTGATTCGCGGGTAAAGCAGATCCTTGGCAAACTGAATATCCACCACCTGGAACAGGCCGTTAATACGCTTAGTGGCGGTCAACGCAAACGGGTAGCCCTGGCACGCACCCTGATCGATATTGGGTTTGAGCCCAAACATGTATTGCTGATCATGGATGAACCCACCAACCACCTGGACATATCCATGGTGGAATGGCTGGAACATTATCTTAACCAGGAAAAGGTCACGCTCCTGCTGGTTACGCACGACCGGTATTTCCTGGATGCGGTTTGTGGGGAAATATGGGACCTTGACCGAAGTGGCTTGCATGTTTACAAAGGCGACTACGAGAATTACCTGGAAAAAAAATCCGCCCGCCAGGAAAGCGAGGCAGCCACTATTGACAAAGCAAAGAACACTTATCGCAAGGAACTGGAGTGGATGCGTAAGCAACCCCGCGCAAGAACCACCAAATCAAAAAGCCGGCAGGATAATTTTTATAAGATCGAGGCGGTGGCCAAACAGCGCATCGAAGACCAGCAACTTGACCTGCAGATGAAGATGAGCCGGTTGGGTGGGAAAGTACTGGAACTGAAAAAAGTGTATAAAAGCTATGGCCCGCAGGTCATACTAAAAGGATTTGATTATACTTTCAAAAAGGGTGAACGCATTGGGGTTGTCGGCAAAAACGGTGTAGGCAAATCCACCTTTATCAATCTGCTGCTGGGCACAGAACCAGCCGACAGTGGAAAAATCAATGTAGGCGATACGGTTGTTTTTGGGCATTACTCACAACAGGGTCTTGAAGTCAAAGAAGACCTTCGGGTGATTGAATTTGTGAAAGACATTGCTGAGAATTTCCCATTGGCCTCCGGTGGTACCCTGAGTGCGGCGCAGTTTCTCCAGCTTTTTTTATTCGACCCAGATAAGCAATACACTTATATCCATAACCTGAGCGGGGGTGAGAAAAGAAGGCTTCACCTCCTTTCCATCCTGTTTCGTAACCCCAACTTCCTGGTATTGGATGAACCCACCAATGACCTTGACCTGCCCACCCTGGGCATCCTGGAAAATTTCCTGGCTGAATTTCCCGGTTGCCTGCTAATCGTTTCACACGACAGGTATTTCATGGACAGACTGGTGGATCATCTTTTTGTTTTTGAAGGCGATGGGGCCATCCGTGATTTCCCGGGCAATTATTCCCAATACCGAATGGAAGAAAAGGATGAATCCTCCGCTGCGGATATGAATTTAACTAATACGGCTAAGCAAACCGCGTCAATAACCCAGCCAGAAGCACCAACCATAAAAAAACAGCGGAAAGGGTTTAAGGAAAAAAGGGAATTTGAATCATTGACCAAAGAAATTGCCGCGCTGGGTGCCGAAAAAGAAACCATCACCCAACAACTCAATGACGGAAACCTGCCGTTTGACCAATTGAGCAAGCTATCGGCCCGTATAGGCGAAATTGCCCTTTTGCTTGACGAAAAGGAGCTCAGGTGGCTGGAATTGAGCGAGTTAGAAGATTGATTGGGAGTTGTCAAAAATTCTCCTACTTTTGTCTTCAGATCCAACCCTCTCTGTAAACTACCATCGACTTATTGATCCCCACTTACACTGATTTGATCCGGTACTACCTCTGAAAGCCGAGTAATCCGTTTATTTAACTCAAAATCTTTAGTGTATGAAAAAGATCAACTCCGCTTTGCAGAATCCTAATGTACAGGGTGGACTTATCTTAACTCTGTTATTCGTAGGGGTTGTGGTTGCTTTCGTGCTGTCAATCGGCAAGTAAGACCCGCTACTATCTAGCTTATTACAATAACCTGCTACCAGGACAGGCTCTGTTTTCCCAAACAGAGCCTTTTTTGTTTCTCGCAGCGAACGCCAAGATAAAAGCGGAGGCAGCTACAGTTCTATTTTCGAGCATAGTGAGTTCGTAGCGCTCGCTCAATTTTTTGCGACCGCTGCGAGAAACCTAAAAAAACTACTTTATAAATGAAAGTACCTGCTGTGTCAGCAGTGGAATGGAGATCTGGTTCATGCATTTAAAGTGCCCTTTTGGACATTTCTCATATCCAATTTTGCTACATGGCCTGCACCATAGTCCTTTGATTTCTACCTGCGCATTATTCACCTGTGTATTTCCGTAATAAGGATACATGCCAAAGGCGGGTACCGTATTTCCCCATAATGAAAGGATCGGTCGTTTATAGGCCGCGGCAATATGCATAAGCCCCGTATCGTGGGTAACAATGAGTTTGGCCCGGCGGACCAGGTCGGCGCTCTCATTCAGGCTGAATTTTCCACAGGCATTATAGATCTTAATGGAATCTACGGAAGCAATCTCCTCCCCGGCTGCGGCATCCTCCTTTCCTCCCAACAAAATGATGGGATGGGGGATTTGGGCAACCAACTCTTTCCATTTGGCCACCGGCAGTTTTTTGGTGGCATGGGCCGCGCCGATCACAAAACCAAGGTAACCTGCATGATGTGACACAGGAATATCCCGATTTGCGATATGTTCTTCTTCCGGGATAAAATAATCCAGTCCCCGACCGTCGTTTACTGCTCCCCACTCCCGGATGGTTTCCAGATAACGGTCCACGATATGTATGGCCGGCATCAGGTTCCACTTCAGGTTTACGTAAATGAATTTCTGAACATTCAGTTTATTAAAGGAGACGGCTTTTACCCCCAACTCCTTTTTTACACGGAGTGTGCGGAGATTATGATGAAGGTCGATCACCGCATCATAATTTTCCTCCTTCAGCTCATGGATCATCAACTCCCAGCTATGCGCGAGTACATGGATTTTATCCAGGTAGGGATTGGCTTTGAGTATGGGATAAAAAGTTTCCTTGGTAAGAAAATGTACTTCGGCCTCCGGCACTTGTTGTTTAAGCGCCCGGATCACCGGTGTGGTCAACACGATATCACCAATGGAAGAAAAACGTATGATCAGGAATTTGGGCACAATAAACAGGGTGTTAAGGTAACATTTCCTCGGGTTCTACATAGTTAAGGTCTTTATGAAAGGTTTCTTCTGTAAACCAGGCGGCTACCAGGGTAATGGACATCACAATCACGCCGGTGGTAATCCCGCTTTGCGTAATATCCCATCCCCAGCTTTTTTGAAACAGGTCAAGGAACATCATGTTGATCAATGGCAAGGCACCCCGCACCATATTGGGTATGGTGGTGGCGGCGGTGGCCCGAAGGTTAGTGCCAAATTGTTCGGCCCCCATGGTAACAAAGATGGCCCAGAATCCGGTACTAAAGCCTAATGCGGCACAGGCCAGGTACATCACGGCATCGGATTGGATAAGTCCGCTGAAGAAGAAAACACCGGAGATAATAGTAAAGCCATAAAATAGGTACAGGGCCTTCTTTCTACTTTTAAAATACTGGCTAACCAATCCTATCAGTATATCACCCACGGCTATAGCCGCGTAGGCATACATGATGGCTTTGCCTGATTTGATGGCATTTTCCCCATAAAAAGCCGTGGCAAAACGGTTGCTATAGTTTACAAGAATGCCGATCACATACCAGGTGGGAAGGCCAATCAGAATGGCCAGGAAGTATTTCCGGAAACGGCGGGCATCGGTAAAGAACAAAAAGATATTACCGCGGGAGACATTCTGTTGTTTTACCTGTTTGAACATCCCGCTTTCGGCCACGCTGATACGAAGGAGTAAGAGGATGATGCCCAATCCCCCACCGATCTTGTAACACAAGCGCCAGTCGTAACCCGTAAACTCAAAAGTATAGTAGGCGAAAACGGCTCCAAACAACCCGATACCTGCCACCAGGGAGGTACCTACACCTCGTTTATTTTTTGGCAATAATTCGCTGACCAGTGTGATACCAGCGCCAAGTTCACCAGCGAGACCGATACCGGCGGCAAAGCGGGCATAGGCGTATTGATCGGTGCTGGTAACATATCCGGTGAGAAAGTTGGCCACGGAATACAGGAGGATGGAGCCAAACAGGACAGAGAGCCTTCCTTTTTTGTCGCCCATGATTCCCCATAGAATTCCACCGATGAGAAGTCCCACCATTTGCCAGTTGATGATCTTGGTGCTGGCAGCAAGTACGGCCTTGGCATTCGTAAGGTCAACCCCCAGTCCTTTTAGACTAGGTTCGCGTACGATGGTGAACAGGAGCAGGTCGTAGATATCCACGAAATACCCCAGGGCCGCCACCAGCACTGCGATATTGAAGAGGGATGTCTTTTGATTTTTTTCCATGCAAGCCGCTGTTTTCGTCAAACCCGGGTTGGTGGTTCCTTGGGGCCTTTGGCCTTTGAGGTGATCAATTTGATGATCACGGGAGCGGTGGTTACCACTACAATCCCGATCACGATGATCTCAAGGTGTTCTTTCAGGTCAAACCCAAATTGTTCCTTTACCCATTTTTGCAAAAAATACCCGGAGAATATCATGCTGAATACCCAGGCCAGGGAGCCTACCATATTAAAGAACATGAATTTGGCTTTGTTCATATCCACGATACCCGCCACGATGGGGGCAAAGGTTCGAATAAAAGGAAGGAATCGGGCGCCGATCACGGCCAGTCCGCCGTGCTTTTCATAAAAATCATGTGCTTCGTGCAGGTATCTTTTCTTGAATAACAGACGGTCACGCCAATGGTACATGGCGGGTCCAACTTTCCGGCCGGTCCAGTAACCAACGATATTCCCTAAAATACCACAGGCGGCGATCAGGGCCACCAGTACCAAAAGGTCAAGCCATTGGTTTTGGACCTGACCAAGGCCAATGAGTTTGAGGAACTGGTGAGCCAGTCCTGGTTCTCCATTATCAAATTTATGGGCGAACATACCGGCCACAAATAACAGGGAATCACCCGGCAGAAAGAAGCCCACAAACAGCCCTGTTTCCGCAAATACAATGAACAATAATAGCCAGAGACCACCATTCTCAATATAAAACTGGGGTTGTAAAAGCTGGGTCCAATGAAAGGCATCAAGCAGGAACATATTGGTCGGATTCGTTTAATTTGTAAATATATCAGGGATTCTCCAATTCTCCTTCCCATTTGCTCACCACGCTGGTGGCAAGGGCATTTCCCACTACGTTGGTGGCAGTCCGGAACATATCACAAAAGTGATCGATGGGGAGTATCAGGGCAATGCCTTCCGGGGGGATGCCAAACATGGCGCAGGTGGCGATGATGACCACCAGGGAGGCCCTGGGCACACCCGCCACTCCTTTGCTGGTAAGCATCAGTACAAGGAGCATGGTGAGTTGGGTTCCGATATCCAGGTGGATCCCATAAGCCTGGGCGATGGTAATACTGGCAAAGGTCATGTACATCATGCTACCATCGAGGTTGAAACTATAGCCCAGGGGCAGGACAAAGGAAACGATCTTGTCTTTGCAGCCAAAGCGCTCAAGTTCTTCGGTGAGTTTGGGAAAAACCGCTTCAGAACTGGTGGTGCTGAAGGCAATCAGCATGGGTTGGGATATCCGTTTGAGTAATTGGGGCAACCGGTTTCTGAGGATAATCAATCCCACTGTCAATAGAACAAGCCACAGGACCAGAATCCCAAACAGGAAATAACCAAAGTACTTTCCATAAAACAGAAAAACTTGTGGCCCTTTAGTAGCGATCACAGCGGCAATAGCGCCAAAGACTCCAAGCGGGGCAAAATTCATGACATAGCCCACCATTTTCAAAATCACATGAGAAGCTACTTCCAGGAAGTGAACAAGGGGTTTTGCATAATCGCCCAGGGCTGTAACGGCCACCCCAAAGAAAAGGCTGAACACCACGAGTTGAAGGATCTCATTGGTGGCCATGGCTTCTATGACACTTTTGGGGAAGACGTGCTCGATGAATTTTTGCAGCGAAAATTCCTGCGTTTTCCCAATCAATTCCTTGGCCCCTGAACTATCGGCATTGCTAAGGTCGATGGCGGTGCCTGGATGGGTGAGATTCACCAGCACCAGGCCAATGAGCAAACTCACAAGGCTGGCGGTGATGAACCATAACATGGCTTTCCCTCCCACCCTTCCTACGGCCTTGAGGTCTCCCATTTTGGCGATACCCACTACCAGGGTGGTAAATACCAGGGGCGCGATGATCATTTGCACCAACCGGAGAAAAATGGTGGTGAGAAGTTTAATGTTTTTGGAAAACGACTCGATATTCTCCCCCGAGCTGTTTTGATGGATGATATATCCGACCCCCACCCCCAGTACCATGGCAAGCAGGATAAAGATCGTGAGCCTGTTGGATTTGGTCATAGCTTCAAAACTAACTGTTTATAAAATACTTTGGAAGGCTTTTGCCAGAAATCTGTATTTTCCCAAAACTTTACGATTTCTTCATTTAAAACAGGTTATGGCCGAACACGCTTCTTCCTTCAAACAGTCATTGGGATTAAAGGATGCCACCATGATCGTGGCGGGGTCAATGATCGGTTCCGGGATCTTTATCGTCAGTACAGATATTACCCGCTATGTGGGTAGTGCCGGCTGGCTGGTGGCCGTATGGCTGATCACCGGGTTTATGACCATTACCGCAGCCGTAAGCTATGGCGAATTGAGTGGTATGTATCCCAAGGCCGGAGGCCAGTATGTTTACCTGAAAGAGGCTTACAATCCGCTCGCCGGATTTTTATATGGCTGGAGTTTTTTTGCGGTGATACAAACTGCCACCATTGCCGCGGTAGGGGTGGCTTTTGCCCGGTACACGGCCTATCTGGTACCGGCCCTGGGGGAGGATAATATACTCTGGGGTATTGAAAAGGGTGTGGATGCTACCGGACTCATGCAATATAGTTTTAAGATCAGTGCCGCCCAGGTGCTGGCCATTGGGCTAATCATTTTTCTAACCTATACCAATTCAAAGGGGATAAAAGGGGGCAAGATCATCCAGAATACATTTACCACCACCAAGTTGGTTTCGCTGTTTGGCCTGATCATCCTGGGATTTTTCTTTGCCAAGGAAAGTCATTGGGCCACCAACTGGGAAACCGGTTTTCAGGCCACGCAATTGCAACGGGATGCCTCCGGATTTGTGAAAGGGGGTGACTGGTCCGCCATCGGTGGCACGGCCCTTATTGGCGCCATTGCCGCGGCCATGGTGGGTTCGATCTTTAGCAGTGATGCCTGGAATAATGTCACCTTTATTGCCGGGGAGATCAAAAACCCCAAACGAAATATCGGGCTTAGTCTTTTTCTCGGCACCCTGATCGTTACAGTGATTTATGTTTTGGCTAACCTGATGTACCTCTATGTATTGCCTTTGAATGGCGCAGACAGCATTGCCTATCCGGAGGGGGAAAGGGTGGCTGTGGCCGCCTCCAATGCGATTTTTGGCCCCAATGGCTCGTATGTTATAGCGGTAATGATCATGATCTCTACGTTTGGATGTAATAACGGGCTGGTATTGGCGGGTTCAAGGGTGTATTATACCATGGCCAAGGATGGCCTGTTTTTTAAGAAAACGGGGGAACTCAACAAACATGCCGTGCCGGAATGGGCCATGTGGGCCCAGTGCCTGGTGGCCTGTCTGCTCTGTCTGAGTGGTGGGTATAACGACTTGTTGGACATGATCTCCTTTGTGGTGGTACTATTCTATGCACTGACCATTGCGGGGATTTTTATTTTACGCCGTAAGCGACCCGATCTGGAAAGGCCTTATAAGGCATTTGGCTATCCGGTTTTGCCAGCCATATATATTGTAATGGCCCTCACCTTCTGCATATTCCTGGTTAAAATGAAACCTGATTTTGCCCTGAAGGGATTGGGTATTGTATTGTTGGGGATACCCCTGTATTACCTGGCTGTTTCCCGTAAAAAAAACCCTGAAAATTAGGCCTGGATGCCTATCTTCACGAACCTAAAAAAGTAAACAACGATGAGTTTATTCCGCACAAAACCGCTTGACCAGTTACTGGCCCAGGCGGCTGACAATGAAAAAGGTCTGAAAAGGACCCTGGGTGCCGGAAACCTGGTGGCCCTGGGTATTGGAGCCATCATTGGCGCCGGATTATTTGTACGTACGGCTGCTGCCTCGGCTGAAGCTGCCGGCCCTGCCGTTACGCTTTCCTTTGTGGTGGCCGCCATTGGTTGCGCCTTTGCCGGTCTTTGTTATGCGGAATTTGCCGCCATGATCCCCATCGCGGGTAGCGCTTATGCCTACTCCTATGTTACCATGGGTGAATTAATCGCCTGGATCATCGGTTGGGCCCTGATCATGGAATATGCCCTGGGTGCAGCCACTGTATCTATTGCCTGGAGTGAATACTTAAACAACCTGCTTGGGGGGAGCATCCCTTATGAATGGTGCCACTCGCCCTTTGAGTCCCTGCACAAGGTGACCGGGGAATCCGTAAGCCAGTTCACCGCGGCTATGCCCGAATTAGCAAAATCCGTGAAGAATGGCGCCCTGGTATTAACCGATACCCAGTATGCAGCGCTTCCGGAAAGCCTGAACGGACTGGTGACCACCTACCATGGTATCATGAATGCCCCTGCCCTGCTGATACTCCTGTTATTGACCCTGTTGCTTATCAAGGGTACACAGGAAAGCGCGATCGTCAACGCCATTATTGTGTTTATCAAAGTGGCCATTGTGATCCTCTTCATATTCCTGGGTTGGAAGTTTATTAACCCCGATAACCACACTCCATACCTGATCCCTGAAGGCGTTGCCGGTCATGAAGGCGTATTTAAACATGGCTGGGGTGGTGTACTTGGTGGTGCTGCGATCGTATTCTTTGCCTTTATCGGTTTTGATGCCGTATCCACTGCGGCTCAGGAAGCCAAAAATCCCAAGCGCGATATGCCGATTGGTATCCTTGGGTCGCTGGTGGTTTGTACAATCCTTTATATCTTATTTGGTCACGTGCTCACCGGTGTGGCCAACTATACCGAATTTAAAGCAGCCGGTAAAGAAGCTTCCGTGGCCTATGCCATTGAAACCTATATGACCGGATATGGCTGGCTCGCCACAGCGGTAACCGTTGCCATCCTGGCCGGTTTCTCCTCTGTGATCCTGGTAATGTTAATGGGTCAAAGCCGTATATTCTATACCATGAGTAATGACGGTTTGATCCCCAAGGCCTTTGGCGTGTTGCACCCCAAATTCAAAACCCCCTATAAAGCCAACTGGATTCTTTTTGTGTTTGTAGGGTTGTTTGCGGCCTTTGTACCCGGCTCCGTAGCCGGTGATCTTACCTCATTCGGCACCCTGTTTGCCTTTGTACTGGTAAGTGCCGGGGTATGGATCATGAGAAATAAAGCACCCCATATTGAAAGGCCATTCCGCACACCCGCAGTACCGATTGTATCCACCCTGGGTGTTCTGATTTGTGCCGGCATGATCGTGGCCCTGGATCAACAAACCCTTACCGTGGCCATGGCATGGATGCTGATCGGTCTGGCCATTTATTTCCTTTACAGTAAAAAAAGAAGCAAACTCCTGATACCTCCGGCTGATATGATGCCCAAAGCATCTGATTTTGAGGCTAAGCCGTAGGGGGGGGAATAATTGAATAGTCAATAGGTGAATGGCCAATAGTGAATAATTATTAAGTAATTAATATTCACTATTGACCATTCACTTATTCACCATTCACCCTCCCCCTTCCCCCTCCCCCATTCACTTTTTTCCCGTAAATTCGCCCCCTCAAATTACTACCATGGGACGGATATTTGAAGTTAGAAAGGCCACCATGTTTGCCCGTTGGGACCGGATGGCCAAGCAGTTTACCCGGATAGGGAAAGAGATTGCCATCGCCGTAAAAGCCGGGGGGCCTGACCACAATACCAACCCTGCCCTGCGCCGGTGCATGCAGAATGCCAAGAGCGTGAACATGCCGAAGGACAGGGTGGAAGCCGCTATCAAGCGGGCCATGGGTAAGGAGATGGATAATTTTGACGAGATCCTTTACGAAGGATATGGGCCACACGGGGTCGCCATCCTGGTAGAAACGGCTACCGACAATCATGTCAGAACCGTTGCGAATGTAAAATCCCATTTTAACAAAGGGGGAGGCGCCCTGGGAAACAGCGGCAGCGTGAGTTTTCAGTTTAAGAAAATGGGGGTATTCAAACTGAAACCCGAAGGCATGAACATTGAGGAACTGGAACTGGAACTGATCGATTTTGGGTTGGAGGAATTAGGCGAAGGTTCCGGTGAAAACGGAGAAGATATATTGGTGCTTCGTTGCGGATTTACCGACTTTGGCAATATGCAAAAGGCGCTGGAAGAAAAAGGGATCACCCCCATCAGCGCCGAAGTGGAATGGATACCTTCTACCACCGTCCCCCTGTCGGATGCCCAGGCCGAAGACGTGAGCAAGCTGATTGATAAACTCGAACAGGATGACGATGTGCAGAAGGTATTCCACAATATGGGATAACCACCAACTGAGCTCAATACTCTTTTACCAAATAGCCGGTCATATATCCGTAGAACGATTTGCCCATCAAATCCTCGGGGCGTAATACATTTCCGGTACCTTGTCTGGATACCGTTCCCACCAGTGATATCCGGGTTCCGGCGGGGATGTATACATCTACGCTGACCATATCCCCAAAAGAAAAATTATCATTTGCGGCCGAGCTGGCATTAATGGAAATCGAAGGGTATTGTTTGAATAATAATTCATACCGGCTGCCGGCATTCATATACAATTGAATCCATGGCAACAAAGTCGTTGACCCTTTCAACTGCAACTGGGATTGGATATAAATATCAAAATGGTATACCCCACCCTTTTTCAACGTAATACTTTGGCGCTGGATCAGAATGTTTTGCGGATCCAGGTTGTATTTTCCGCTACCGATGAAATCAACCTGGGTAGAGACCTCGGTGAAATCGCCTGAGGTGTTGAAATTGGCACTAAATGCCCCCATTGATTTAATATTGGCATTCGCCTGAATGGTCGTAGGTGTTCTTATGGCTTCGGTTAATTGTACGCCCCTAGATGGATCTATGGGTGTGATCTCAATAGTCAGGGAATTATTAGTCTCATTGCTTTCAGTAACGGAGGATCGACTGTCCACCACCAATTGCACCCGGCTGGTGGCAGTGGTCACATATCCATTGGGGTCTGTGAAAAAAAGCTCCATCAGGGTGTCCTTTCTGGGTGAGATGCCTGGCAATCCAACGGCCGGAAGTCCATAGAAGGCGGCTGGTTTGTTTGGCGGTGTTGTATAAATTCGAAAGTCGATAAGGGTGTTGCCCGATGCCGCAGTACCGGCGTTTCCAATAGTGGCTTTAACTTTTACCCGGTTTAGACCCCTGACCGTATCCCGAAATGGTTCCACCGAAATAATGGATTTTACGTAAAGGTCAGGGGCAGCCTGGGCGAAGGACTTATTTGTGGCGAAAAAGGCAGTTGCCAGCAATAGATAGAATGGTATTTTTTTCATGTTAACCTTTTTATTTTTTTTCCAGGGTGATGGTCATGGAATGGAGTTTTAGCCTGGTGATCTCAAATTGGCAACCCCTGAAGGTTGGGCTGGGGTTATATTCAGGACCTGAAAATTGGGTAGCAAACTGAATATCCTCAATGATTCGGGCATCAAATTCAAATCCGAGGGTACGCGCCCGCAGGCTAAAGAAATTTCCTTTACACTCCCCTACCCGCAAGGCAGTTCCCGTTCTGGCCGGATCGGCATAAAAGGAAAAATAGGCAGAAACATTGCCTGTAATGTCTTTGACCAGGTACCCTTCCGGCGCACGGTAAATGATCATTTCCCACTCATCTTTGATCAGGGTGCGGGCATCACTTGTTCTTTCTGCTTCATCTTCTTCCCCGCTCACCGACAGGATCAGTTTGATAACGCTGTCACCGGCTACCCGGTTAAACCGGTAATACATATTTACCGAAACATAAGTTTTGCCATTCAGGTTATCATCACCTCTTACCTTATTCTTTGGAGCGAGGTGCTGTATCAATTCAGGGGTAAAACCCACTTTCTTGGTCTGAACAAGCGCCGTAGCCGGCACCTGGGTACCCGGATTCTTTTGGGTGGTGATGGGGACTTTTGCCTTAGGTGGATTTGTCTGCGCGGATGTTATTAGTCCGGCAGCTAAAAAACAGGTTAGGATCAATAAACGGGACATAGTATTCAGGTTGAAGTTTCCCTGTAGTTCCGGTATTTTTGAAACTACAGGGAAACTGGATTCATTTATCGGGCATCAGTAATGGAAAAGAGGGCATAGAAACAGTGTACCCTATCGGTATTGGAACAGAAGCGACCAGCCGTAAATGTTCCATATTTATAGTCGCTATTCCTTTTTGCTGCATAATCCTCGCTTGAAACAAATACTTCATTCAGCATTTTATCCACCGTTTCTACGCGGCGCATACCGTGCTCTCCCAACATGGCAAAGTCATTGTCTTTATGCCGCGTATTGATCTCGATCTTGAACCGAAGCATGATACGCCCCTCACCTACAGTTAACGGGTTAAGCATCAGGGTACGGCTACCATTGGGTATATCACGAATCTCCGGACGGATAACCCGGTCGGCTCTGATATCCGCATGATTAATGACCGTCCGATTAGGTTGGCCTGCCGTATATTGCCAAAGGGTATATCCGGCCAAACGGGTTTTGGGATTTTTGTTTATATCTGTTTCCCACACTTCCACATCTATTTTACCCCAGGCATAACTGCAATCGCCACCATGAACATCTTCAATGGCAACATTGTGCAATTGAATCTTGATCCCTTTTGCCGGCGTACACTGCCGCTCTGTATAAGTGGTAGTACTACGTGTCGCTGCAGTTGAATTATCATTCAGGTATTTTAATTCATAACTAATGGCAACGGGTGCCACATTAGGATCGAGGCGTAATCCGTTTTGAACATAATCATCAAAGGCCCTGAGTTGGTTTGGAGAATTGAGCGTGATGGTATTCGCGGCATCACCTCCAAAGAAGAAACCACTGATCTGCATGGAGTTGATTACTTTTTCATAATCGAGACCGAAATTACCACCACCGGACGCACCTCCGGAAGAATAGGTAACATCCAAAGCCGCCTGAATGGCTTCCCGACTGCTGTCGGAAGCAATGAATATATATCCGAGGCGACCGTAGTTCACTTTATTGACATAGACCAGGTTATTGGGAAGGGGGTTGTTGTTGACCAACAAACGACCATCGGCCACATTCAGCATCACGGAAAAATATACCTGGGTCAAACGGGCCAGAAATACATTTTTCTTGGTACTCTTCATGTAATTGAAGGAGGCATTCAAATCGGCACCATAGCCGCTAAAGTTGGCCCCGATCTCAAAAGCCAGTTGTTCGGAGGAGTTCAGGATCTTGACTTCCGGTACCACGCGTGCGGCATTTTTCGTTGTCATGCTCCGGCGCATCAGGGTGCTGATGCCATTGTTAACACCACCGAGGGTAGGCTCTACACGTACGATGGAGTTATCGGTAAAGGCGGCCGAAAAAAGATCGGTGGTGATTTCATAAGGTTTGAGTTGCAGGTCCATCGGCGCATTATAGGTACCACTGATAAATGCATTATCATAGTAAACTGCGCCAGGATAAATCTTGTCGTTCTGGTTGCCCAGCACAATTCGCTTCTCATCTCCTCTTTCTTCACTCACGACCGATTCGGTGCAATAGCGACCTTCGGCATTAGCGGTCGTTGGGTTGGTGGCCGGAGAGGCATTATGTTTGTATGGACTGGTGCCCCGCTGCATCCGGAAACTGGGATTAGCTGCAGTAGCCGGAACTATGTATTTTACCTGGGCCGAAGACCGGTTGAAATAAGGTACTGTGCCTTTAAGTTTCATGGCCGAAATGGCCTTTACAGGGACCTTGGTTTTGGGTTGTACCTGGGCTATGGCCAGGGACATGATGCTGGTAAGCAATAACAGGGTTAAGATTGACTTTTTCATTTTTTTTGATTAGGAGGTTATGATGAGTTATTTCGTTTTTACTTAATTGCCCACTTTGGTTACTTCGTTTCTCGACTGCAGTTTCCCATTCTGGTACATTTCCATTTTTACAATGCCAAAATCAGGGGCAAACCAGGTGGTTGTACTGGATTTCATGTTATCCTGCATAGCCTTCATCATCTCTTTAACTTTATCGCTCATGCCAGGGATATCCATTTCCATGGTTACGTCGGTGGATACAGGATAACAATTCCAGGTGCCGGCGGGGGTGGTCACAGATTCCATTTTTCCCACTTTCCGGTTTTTATATTGAAAGGTCATGGTTGTCTTCTTCCCATTTTTTTCCGCGGTCATGGTGCCGGCTACATCGGGCAGGCTTTGTCCTTCCCGGATGGAAATGGGGTATTCAATTTCTGTGGAGGTAAAGCTGGCGTCGGCATTTTTCTCCATGGTCCGGAAAGCGGAGGCAATATCCATGTAGATATTCTTTCCATCACAACGGTAGTTGTACTCCATGGCGGTTTTCTTTTCAGAACCAGACTGGATATCCTCCCCGCGTACATGGGCGATGGTACTTCCGTCTTTTTCGGATATATCAAGTACATTGGTTAGTTGCTTACTCACTTCCTTTCCTTCTGCATTATAGGAGGTGGCTTCTATAACCACTCCTTTGCGGAAAAAGATCAGGCTGGCGCAACCGCTACCGGAGCCTTCGGTTGTTTTCACGGATGACGAAGGGGGTGTTGAAGGATTCTTTCCACTTTCTGAAGCATTATTACAAGCGCCAAACAGCAGGAGGATCGGTATTAACTTTTTCATGTTGTATGATAGGTTTTTGATTAATAGTATATGATGACCATGCCGGAGGCGCCATTGTATCCTGTTTCTGCGCCACCTCCACCCCCGCCACCGGGGAGTTTACCTGGTCCCCCACTTCGGCGATAGGTAGGTGTCGGGCTGTTTGGGTTGATCAATACATCTCCCCGGCCACCGGTGTAGCTGGTGTTTCCGGCAGAGCCGCCTTTGCCAATACTTCTGGTGACAAAAAAGGCATTGGGCCCGCTTTGATCAAAACTATCATTGTAGAACTCTCCATCCTGCCCTGCAAACAATTCATAACCGATGGTGTAGTTGCTCGAGGCGCCCATTTGACCTCCAAAGCCTTCGATGGCGCTACCATTGCCACCTCGGGTAAATTCTGCACCGGTCCCTCCGCCTGCTGAAAGCGTAACGCTGGTTCCAACCGGTAACAAGCCCTTGAATTGCGCATAGGAAATACCTCCGGCCTGTCCGGAAGTGGTTCCACCACGTCCTCCCTGGCCAACCTTAATGGTCAGTTCTCCTCCATCTACAATGGTGAATACAGAGCGGACAAAAGCGCCTCCACCTCCACCGCCGGTGGTTGTTCCCCCACCGCCACCACCCCAGATCTCAACCTGGACCAGTTTGGTGCCTTTGGGAATTTGCAGAACCGCATCCTGTGTGTAGGTCCGCATATTTTTGAATACTGACGCTGTCCCTTCCGTACCTTCATTGGAAGCCGGTTGGTTGGCAGGGCGGGGATTGTTATTGTTGTTGGCAGGAATACTGTTGTTGTTACCCTGAGGAATGTTGTTTGGTGTGTTTTGTCCGTTAACCAACAAACCCAGTTGGGCCAGTATCGTCAGGAATAAAAAAAATCGTTTCATTAGTTGAACAGTTTTATCCGAATGATTAAAGATTTTTGGTCTCAAATACCCCCTCAGTAATTCGAACCGCATTCCCCAATTTGTCTGTCACCCGTCCCTCAAATCTTCCGCTGAGCAGGAAGAAGGATCCTTGTGTCCGAACCTGTGTAATGGTGATGCGGAGATAATCTTCAGAATGTCTCAGGGCATAAGATTTATTGTCGAGTGAAAACATGGCTTTACCGATTTTACTGGTTAGCGTGTAAGTGCCGGGCTTGTTCATATTCTTCACTTCGATATCAACTATCAGGTCCTGGGTATTGGCCGCGGTTATGTATCCGATATTGGTGGTCCGGTTTGCATATCCCCTGGCATGAGTGGTGTCTGCCACATAGGTTTGGTTGCCGGCCTTTAGGGAAAAGGTTCCAACCGATAGAATTTTTGCCGGGCAGGCCCCATAGACCCAGGTGGTCAGCAAGAGAACGGCGATGGTTAAACTTATTTTCATATAATCACTTAAGGAGTGGTTCGGATAACGTTACACAGGTTACAGCTTGATGATCTCGGTTAAAAAACCCCTGACCTTGGTACCGGTCTTACTATTCTTTACCTCTTCGAGTTTTGACTTCACTTTTTTGCTGGCACCGGTAAATACGCGGTCCACACCGAGATTGAATTTATCAATGAGGTAGGTCTTGATCTTATCTACTTTGGCTTTGGCAGCGGCTTCCAGATTGGCCGAACCATTCCCGCTGTTTTGTTCAGACATGGGAAAGGTTTCGGCTCCATTGATCTGGATGTTGAGGCTGGGGTCCTGTACCATGGCCTGGCCCAGCGTATCGAGGAAGGGGATGGATTCCGGAGTAAAAACGGGTGTATTATCCTGGGCAGGGGGAGCAAAATTAATATCGGCGGTAACCACGGAGCCTTCTTCCAGCAAACGCTTAATAAGCATACGGCGGGCATCGGCTTCACCGGCAGCAATACGTACATTGGTAAAATAGATCCCCGGCGTTTTGCTGCACATTTCCCCGCCAGCGACAAAGAAATTGGTGCGGTATTCAGGCAACATCACTTTGGGAAGGTCAACGATCTTGGTTTCATCCAACCATACCCGGAACCGGGTTTTGTTGATCGAAATGCTGACATGCATTTCGCGGCCAAGATAACCCGACAGATCAAAACCACTTTTATGGCCAAGGTCAAATACATCTTTTCCAAAGCCGGCATCAGGATACCCCGCTTCATGCATCAACGCAACATATATCTTTTTATAGTACACATTGTTTCCCGAAACATTGGCAATGGGTGTCATGCCAAAAACCGCTGGACAAGCATCAGGCTCTATGACCATGTCAAATTCTATGGTGCAATCTTCCGGCAGTCTTTTCTTTAGTTCGGGAGTTACCACGGTGCCGCCTTCAATTTTAAACCATTTACCATCATGACCGTCCAGTTGCACCACTTCACCTCCGGCATTGGTGTTCCAACGGGCAGGAAGGTCGCCAACCGGGTCCTGTTCAAAACGATCTTCAAAGATCACATTGGCCCCCTGCACAAAATCTGATGGTTGTGCATAGATGGCCGCGAAAGCGAAAAGGGATAAGACAAAGGAGAATAACTTTTTCATGGTCGCACAAATTTTTCGTAAATCTATCCTTGTGCGAGGGTGAAGGCAACTACATTTTCATGTAGCCGGGTCTGGGAAGGCTTATATCAGCTTGTCCTTGATGGCTTTAGAAACCGCTTCGGTGGCGGAATGGACATGCAATTTGTCGTAGATCTTCTTGATATGAAAGCGGACTGTGTCGATGCTGATCTTTAATTCAGCGGCGATCATTTTATAACTATACCCGTTTACCAGGAACTGAAGAATGGCTGTTTCCTTGGCCGAAAGGTTGCTGGCTTCCTGTTCCTGCGATTTGGCCTGGGGTACCATGGTAAGTACTTTGCGGGCTACAGCGCCCGTCATTGGCGCACCGCCTGCCAGTACCATCCTGATTGCCCCGGCCACTTCTTCGGTGGCATATCGTTTCAGGATATATCCTGAGGCACCGGCGCAAATGGCATTGAAGATATTGACGTTATCATCAAAAACGGTCAGCATGATCACCGGTAACCGGCTGTTTATTTTTCCTATACGGCGTACCGCTTCCACCCCATTTACCCCGGGCATATCAATATCCATTAGTACCACATCCGGATTTAATTCTTTGATATCCACCTCCACGGTTTCCGCGTTGGGCATCAGTGCCAATAATTCCATATCGGTCTCGGCCTCTATCAGAAGTTGCAGGCTTTGTCGGAGGACCTCATTATCATCATATATCAGAACCCTGATTGGCATAGGTGATGGAAATTGGGAAATTCACGGCTAAAATTACCACAATGGGAGGGGAAGTGGGCTACATCATCATGTAGTTGGCAGATAAAGATCGATCACCGTACCCTGTCCGGGGCCGGAGCGGATTCCCAGTTTTCCCTGAAGGGCTTCCGCGCGGGTCTGCATGTTTTTCAGCCCGCTTGATGATCGGATCATATTTGCATCAAAGCCCTTTCCATTGTCGCTTACCTTCATTCCGAGTCCCTGATCACGCCCTTCCAGTTGAATAGTGACCAGGCTGGCTTCGGCGTATTTGGCAATATTATTGACCGCTTCTTTGAAAATGAGGAAAAAATCCCTGCGCTGGTTCATATTCAGCCGTTGGTGAAGAACTTCTTCATCGATCTGAATAACGGTTTGTATGTTCTTTGATTCAAGGGTCTGGGCCACATACTCCCGCATGCGGATGACCATATTTTCCAGTTTGTCATTTTCCGGTTTTACGGCCCAAACGATATCGCTGATGCCTTGCTGGGCGGCAGCCGATTGCTCCGCGATTTTTTTGATAAACCCGGATGTCTTTACCTGATCGGTATGAATGTTTTTCTCAGATACTTCAGACAGTATTTTTATACTTGTGAGGGTGGAACCAATTTCATCATGGAGGTCTTTTGCGATATTCTCCCGAACGGCCAGCAAAGCCTGTTGCTGTTGTATCTTTCTTTTCAACTGGTAGCGGTTAAAAAGAAAATATCCCATCAGCAGGAGGGCGCCCACGCCAGCCAGAAGGAAGTTCCGGGTGGTTTCTGAATCCTTTAACTTCCGGTCCTGTAATTTTCGCTCCGTTACCGCCAACTGCAACTGTTGTTCTTTGGTCTTGGCGAGGAGTATCTGTTTTTCCAGTTGTTCATCCTGTTGGGTTATCCGCAATTCCTGCAACTCCTTAGACTGGGAAAGCAGTTCAATCTCATTTTGTTTTCGTTGGGCTTCGAGCAGGTTCCCGGCGATCAGCGCGTTTTGCTTTTCGATCTGTAATTGCTGGATGCGTTGTTCTGCGGCCAGCCGTTGTATCTCGTTGTCTTTTTTCTCGGTTTCGTACTGGATCTTGATCCGTTCTATATTGGAGAGCGAACTGGCAAGGGCGATGCTGTCACGGTATTGGGTGAAATTCTTATAAAGCACATAGGCTTTCTGGTGGTCTTTCCTGGCCAGGTAAAAATTGCTCATCTTTTCATATACATTCGCGATATTTTCTTTATTACCTAATAGCAGGGAGAACGCCAATCCTTTTTCGTAATACTGCATAGCCTGGGAGGAATCATTCATGGCGGCTGCCAGGTTACCTGCCGATACATACATCCGGGAAAGCAATGGCTTATTATCGGTTTCTTCAAACAAGGCAATGGCTTTGTTTTGCCATTCCAGCGCCGGGCCATAATTTTTGGCCTTGATATAATAAGTTGACATCCCTGAGTAAGCGGCAGCCCTCAAAGGAGGGAGGCCCACCCGTTCTGCCAGGGTCACCGCTTCTTTCAGGTGATAAAGCGCCAGCCCGGAAGAATCTTTCAGAATATACAATTGCCCGATATTGATATGCGGAATTACCAGGCCCTGGATATCATTCTGCCGGGTACGGTGAAAAATGCTTTTGTTCTGAAAGGCAATGGCATCGTCCACCCGGTTCATCAGGTAGTATAGGGAGGAAATATTACTGTAGGTTTCACCCAATCCACGGTCATTTTCCAATTTCTCATAAAGTCGGAGGGATTTGACAAACCACTCCATGGCCTGATCCTTTTTGCTGAGGGCCATATAGACCGAGCCCAGGTTGGAATAGACCTCA
Source organism: Chitinophagaceae bacterium (assembly GCA_041916555.1). Lineage (GTDB taxonomy): Bacteria > Bacteroidota > Bacteroidia > Chitinophagales > Chitinophagaceae > SpSt-398. The sequence continues at coordinate 32,131 of JAYRZH010000006.1, forward strand.
GCTGTTTTCAGGGATTGTTCTTTCTCCAGTTTGATCTGCAAAGCGGAAAGAAAATAATCCGCCGCTTCACTGGTTCGTCCCTGTTCAAGCAGGTAAACGCCCATGCGGTTTCTGGAGGAGAGGAGTAAACTGGTGTCTTTGAGCTGGACCGCCAAACCGGTAAGCAGGGAATCATAGCGGCGAAGTTCTTCCATCTTTCCTCTGACTCGCATTACCTCAGCCAGTATATCATACGCTTTGGCTTCCTGGCGGCGGTAGCCTTTTTTGGAGGCGGTGGCAGCGACTTTTTTAGCTTCGTTTGCCGCCGAATCATATTTTATTTCTGCCAGCCATTTTTGTGCGCGGTCCAGGGTCTTGTTAAGTTCGATAGTATCCGACTGCCCAAATACGGAGAAGTATGCCAGGTTCAACAATAGGAGTCCTGTAATTTTCCATATGTACGATCGTCGGACCATGGGCATTGGGTTCTTAGGGAAAATTAAGGAAAATATATATCTATTTTTCCTAAACTTCAATTTCCCCTTGCATATAAAAAACGCATTGTCCGGACATGGACACCCTGTCACCCCATAATCCGCACCAAATTTCACCCCCACGCTGGGATAGTTGTTTGGCATGTAGTTTTTTCTTACCCAATTTTTCAGCCCAGTAAGGTATGAGTTGTGAATGGGCGGAGCCGGTAACCGGATCTTCATTCACCCCGGCGGTAGGGGCAAAGAAGCGGGATACAAAATCCACCTCATTAGATCCAGGGGCGGTGATGATCACTTTCTCACCCATTTTTTTAAGCGTGGTAAAATCGGGGTTGGCATCTATAACAGCTTGTTCATCCGGCAATAATACCAGCAGGTCACGGTACTTCGCCAGGGAAATGATCTCTTTTACACCCAGGGCCTGAGCCAGACCTGGAATTTCTTCCTGTAAGGGTTTGGGAGGCCAGGAGGGAAAATCCATGACATATACATCGGCTCTTTTTTCCACCACCAGTTTACCACTTTTGGTAGCAAAAGCTACTTCAGGTTTGGCATGACCAAGCAGGTTGAAAACCACCCAGGCTGCCCCAAGAGTAGCATGCCCACACAAATTGATTTCCACTTCGGGGGTAAACCAGCGAAGTTCATAGTTGGAATAGTGTTCGGTGGTGGGAACCAGGAAAGCGGTTTCGCTGAGGTTATTCTCCATGGCGATCTGTTGCATGAGGGTTTCATCAATCCAGGAGCTTAGGGGAATGATCGCTGCGGGGTTTCCGGCAAAACGCTTATTGGTAAAAGCGTCAACGTGATAAATGGGAAGTTTCATGATAGGAGGTTTATGGAGGTTGATGGTTGGAATCTTCTATCTAACTCATTCTTTCATCATTTCTTTCACCACCGTTTCTATCTCTTCGGCATTGGGTTTACTGAAATAATCACCATCACTTCCGTAGGCGGGGCGATGGGCCTTTCCAGTCAGGGTGCGGGGGGAGGCATCAAGCCAGCGATAGCCGCCCTGTTCTTCCATCACTTTCTGGAACATAAAGGCCGACGCGCCTCCGGGCACATCTTCATCCACAAAAAGAATACGGTTGGTTTTCTTAAGTGAGTCCAGGATGATATGATGAAGGTCAAAAGGCAACAGGGTTTGTACATCCACGATTTCACAGGAAATACCCTGGGTTTCCAAAGACCGGGAGGCATCCTGTATCACACGCAGGGTGCTGCCATAGGAAACAATGGTTATATCAGTTCCTTCCTGAATGATTTCAGGTACCCCAAGCGGTACGGTAAATTCGCTGAGGTTGGAGGGCATTTTTTCTTTGAGCCGGTACCCGTTAAGACATTCCACTACTATAGCGGGGTCATTTCCTTTAAGCAAGGTGTTATACATGCCTGCGGCCTGTACCATGTTACGCGGCACGCAGACATGCATGCCCCGGAGGGAATTGATGACCATTCCCATGGGGGAGCCGCTATGCCAAATACCTTCCAGGCGGTGGCCACGGGTACGGACGATAAGGGGACAGCTTTGCTGGCCTTTGGTGCGATAGTGCAGGGTAGCCGCATCATCGCTGAGAGTTTGAAGGCCGTATAACAGGTAATCTATGTATTGAATTTCCGCTATGGGGCGGAGACCACGCATGGCCAGGCCAATCCCCTGCCCCATGATGGTGAGTTCACGGATACCGGTATCAAAGATCCGGTCTTCCCCATGTTTTGCCTGGAGCCCACTAAAGCCCTGGTTCACATCACCAATTTGACCCAGGTCTTCCCCAAAGGCCAATACCAGTGGCTCCCGTCCAAAGAGTTCATCAAAATACTTGTTTAGCACCTCATAGCCATTGACCAGCGGGGCTTCATCCGAATAGGAGGCATTGACCACGGGCACCAGCAAGGGGCTGCGTGGGCCTTCATTATAAAGATGGGAGTTATACAGGCTTTTAGATGCCTTAAGAAGGTCGTTATAATAATCGCGTATCCAATACCCGGCATCATCATCACCGGCAATATTTACGGCATCGCTTAATGCCTGATGCACATCCCGGCGTAAAGGTTCCCGGTTGCCGGAAAGTTCTTTTGCAATACCTGCCAGTACATCCGCCATTGCGGGCAGGCTCTGTGCCAGGTTATTGATCAATTCCACCGAACGGGCCACCTGCTCGCGTATGGGGGCAAGGTAATCTTCCCAGGCGCGCTGACGGGCCTCACGAACTTCCAGTCTGGCCGAGGTTTCCGCGGCTTCCAATTCTTCCTCGTTGGCAAGGGCATTGGCCAGTATCCATTCTTTCATTTTCCGGATGCCATCCCATTCACGTTCCCATTCCAATCGCTCGGGGGTTTTATAACGTTCATGGCTACCCGAAGTAGAATGGCCCTGTGGCTGGGTAACTTCTTCCACATGGAAAAGTACAGGGATATGATGTTCACGGGCCATTTGGATACCCTCTTCGAATACTTCACACATGCCGGCATAGTCCCATCCTTTTACCCGGTAAATGTGAATGCCGTTGGTTTTATCTCTTTTTTGCAAACCTGCCAGGGCTTCGGAAATGGAGCCTTTGGTGGTCTGGTATTTTTTGGGAACAGAAATTCCATACCCGTCATCCCAAACAAAAACAGCCATAGGTACCTGGAGGACCCCGGCGGCATTCATGGCTTCCCAGAATGGCCCTTCGGAGGTGGAGGCGTCTCCGATGGTGACAAAGCAAACCTCATTGCCCTGGTCGGATAAACCGGTAAAAGGCTGAAGGGCCAGAACGCGGCGGAATAATTTAGAGGCAAGGGCAAGACCCAATCCACGGGGCATTTGCCCGGCGGTGGGAGAAATATCGGAGGTAATGTTTTTGCGCTGGCTGAGGTCAACCCATTTCCCGTCACTATCCACAAAGGGGGTGGCAAAGTGGGAATTCATCTGGCGACCCGCGCTAAAGGGGTCATGCTCCAAATCGGGGTCGGCGTATAATTGGGCGAAAAATTGCTGTACCGTGGCAACCCCGGAGGCAAATGCGAAGGTTTGATCCCGGTAATACCCGGCGCGGAAATCCCCTGGTTTAAAGAATTTTGCCATGGCCACCTGGGGTACTTCCTTCCCATCTCCAAAAATGCCAAATTTGGCCTTACCGGTCAATACTTCTTTTCGGCCTAAGAGACTGGATTCCCGTCCGATACAGGCCAGACGGAAATCATTTAAAACCGCTGCGCGGAAATGCTCAAATGATAATTTTTCATCTGACAAGACAGGGTTAGAAATGGGGTTCTCCATAAAACAAAACTACCGTAAAATTGCATATCCCAAACGACTGTTAATAAAACCCCAATTTGGATGCATCCTATCTATGAATTTTGACGTCTTCGTGCTAAATTTGGTGTTTAAACAGGTGATTATGAAACGAATCTTTACCCTTCTCGGAGCCCTTGTTCTGCTGGGCACTGCCTTTGGGCAGACCACCCCTTCCGCGGAACTGCTTCAATTTAAGGAGGCCCATTTTGACTTTGGGAAGATCCCCCAGGGGAAGCCGGTTTACCACAGTTTTGTGGTGACCAATACCGGAACCGAGCCCCTCAAGATCGATAATGTGCAAACCAGTTGTGGTTGTACCACCCCCGAATGGAGCAAGGAACCGATTGCCCCAGGCGCTTCTGCCACCATCAAAGTGGGTTTTAACGCTGCAGCCGGTGGGATCTTTGAAAAATACATCACCGTCCTCTACAATGGCAACCAAACCAAACAGGTTGTCATAAAAGGGGAAGTATGGAAATCCCCGGAAGGCAGCGCTCCCGTTAACGCCTCCGTTCAATTGTTAAAAACTAAAAATCAATAGAAATGAAGAGCATCATTTTAACCGTATTTGCTTTTGTTTTTGCCTTTGCTGTGACCGCTCAGGACAAACCGGAAAATATCATCAAGCTTAATGCTGATTCCCATGATTTTGGTAAGATCAAGCAGGGTACCCCTGTCAGCCATTATTTTGAACTGACTAATATTTCCGATAAACCTGTTGTTATCGAAAATGCCTGGTCTTCCTGTGGTTGCACAGTACCTGAATACCCCAAAGCCCCGATTGCAGCCGGAGAAACTGTAAAGATCAAGGTTCAATACAGTGCCGCTTCAGCCGGACATTTTGAAAAAGATGTTTTCCTGAAAATTGCCGGTGTCACCCAGCCAAAGACCCTTCATATCAAAGGGGATGTAGAGGCCCCCGCGAAATAACTTCAAGCATTAAATCTGTAGCCATTAGCTGGTAGCTAATGGCTACAGATTTAATCATTAATCTACCCAGAGTACCGAATTCCCCGTTTCATGTTCATTGTCTTCCCACAATTTGTTTTGCGGGTCTAGTATCCATTTACCATCCACAATGAACTTATAGAGGTGCTTTCCTTTTGATAGGTTTACTTCAACAACCCATTCCTGCCCTATCTTTTTCATGGGGAGCATGGTTGGGCTCCATTTATTAAAGTCACCGGCCAGATAAACCGTTCTGGCTTCTTCATATCCCTTTAACCGAAAAGTGAAGTTGGGTTGAAGGATCAGGCTATGGGTATGGGATGAATCGGGTTTACCATCCGCCAGGAATTTGTATTCATGGTTGCCCGGTCCCAAAACATACTGCACTTCCCAGCCACCATTCTTCCTCTCCATATAAATTTCATCGGTCCTCCAATTATTAAAGGACCCTGAAAGCACAACCCGGTTGGCCTGCTGAAATCCTTCCAGCCTGAATGTTTGCGGAGCGCCAATCCGTATGACGGAATTATATTCCCCAAACTCATTGGGATAATGTTGCTTGTTTCCGGGGTCTTCCATCCATTTTCCATTGACAATATACCGATAGGTATGTGTCCCCTCGGCAAGATACACAGGCAGTTCCCAATGGCCATTGACCTTTGACAGCGGTAAGCCCCCGGGGAACCAGTTATTGAAACTTCCGGAAACAAACACTTTCCGGTCACCAGATCCACCCACATAGGTAAACACATGGTTAGGGACAAAGAAAATGGAATTCGTATTACCCAGGCCGTCATTCTCCTGAACCTTGTTGTCATTGTCAATCATCCAGCGGCCATCCACTATGAATTTGTACCAATACTTGCCTGGCAACAATTTCACTGGAAGAATCCAACCGCTATCGGTACGTTTCATATATAGGTTGGAGGGGTCCCATTGGTTAAAACTACCCGCCAGCATGACCTTATTGGCATTCTTATATCCACGGAGATAGAAGATAACCGTTGAGTCTTCATTGAGGTAAAAAGGTTCTTTATTCCTGAACTGGTTATACCCAAAAGACAGGTTATTGCTTACCCTTGGAAACCGGGCATCCAGGGAGGCCTCTTTTTCCATGAACAATAAGCGAAGGGTCAGTTCCTCCTCCCCATTCATACTAAGCAAGGGTTTCAGCAGGGTAAACTGAGCGTTGTTGTTTAAACCGACCCTCCAGCCGGCTATGAGAATTGAGTCCATGAACCCTTCGCGGATAAACCTTTTCAGGGCCAATCCCTCGAGCGAGAATTGGTTAACAAAGGCATCTATCTCAGAATCCGGCAGGTTTTTGGTCAACCAGATATATTGCTGCCCGTTCTTGACTGTACATACCTTGATTGTATCCTGCGCGGAAGCACCGGAATACACCAGCAACAGGGCCAGAAGCATGCTGGCGCAATGTTTTCTCATGGTATGTAGAAGTGACGATCCAGTCATTTCCAGACGTACATTTTATTCTTTACAAAGTTAAACCCAATTTTTTTGAGGGACAGGAAATCAAATCCTAAAACCCCGTCCACACAACCGGCATGGGAGAAACAGGTCCGTTCCAGGTTGGTGACCAGTACCTTCATTTGTCCCAGGTCATATTCACCCAACCGCATGCTATTTAATTCCCCTTTTAATACTTCAATCTTTCTACCCCCTACCCCCATCATCGTGGTTCTTCCGGTGATCATGACCTCGGAAAAGACCCTCTCCGGCAACCGGCTGTCGAGCAGGTTAGCCTCTGCCCCACTATCAATGACCAACCGGAGTTTCTTACCCCCCACTGTTGTTTCCACCATGATGCGGTTATCCATGACGCGGATGGGGATTGTGGAATAAGCGGCGGTATCGGCCAGCAACTCCTTTTCAAATACAGACGATTCTTTCCGCTCCAACCGATGCAGGTAAATCAAATTATTTTCATAATCAATCAACACCTCAAAACGGCGGAGAAGCTCCACCCCTATCAGCCCCAGCAGCTTGATTCCCCTGATGTTTTCTATGCTACCCAGGTCTGTAAGATCGGCATTCAGTTGATAAAAATGGTTTCCCCCCAGGGAGAAATCGGCCACCCTGGTTTTCTGCACGGTAAAGGTTCCCGCCGTGGCCCCGTTGCCATCCTCGATGGATTCCTGGGCGGGATAATCACGGAAATAGGTATGGTTCAATACCAGGTGCGGACAGCCTGTATCAAAAATGAAGTTCCCCTCGGTTGTATCCGCTTTGGCCTTAACCAGTATGAGGTTCCCGGCCCGGCTAAAAGGCAACGCATAAACAGAGGAGTTAAGTTCTTCCAGGTCTGGCAGGGAAATCCTGACCGGAGCAATTCCATCTCCGGCCATCGATTGAACAGATGGGACCAATACCCAGGCAAACACTAAAGAAATAATATATATATGATATTTCCCTCTCACGACAATGGATAGAAGTAAAGTTGTTAGCCAACTGCCAATACACTTAAACAAACTAATGTAGGCAGTCTGAACCAGAGTGGTGAGACGTAATCGATGAAAGGAATGTTACAGGGATAGGATGTTGTATTTGTTAAGGCTTTTATGAACTATTGCATCGCGTTTACCTTTTCCTGTAATTTACTGGCATTGGCTGCATGCAGGGGTTTTAGTTCATCCACCATTTTTTGGGCCATGGTTTTATTGCGTTGGGAAATGTAAATCAGTCCGGAATAATAACGGGCATTGACATTGGCCGGATTGAGGGTGATGGCGGTTTTTAGTTTCGCCAATCCATCCTCATACCTGCCCAGCATGTAGTAGCTGTAACCAAGGTCCACGTATGCGGCGGTATAGGTGGATTCGGAATTGATGGCGGTGAGGAGAAAGGGCACGGCCTCGGCATATTTACCCAGGCTATTGAGGCAATAGCCTTTGCCAAAATTGGCTTTGCGCTCGGTGGGGTTAACGGCCAGGCTTTTGTCATACCAGGTAATTGCTGTGTTCATGTCCTTTTTATTATCCCGGTATATTTCCCCGATGCCATTATAAGCGATATGGCTTTTTGGATCAATGGAGATCGCTTTTTGGAAATATCCTATGGCTTCATCATCGAGACGCATCCGCGAGGCGGCAAACCCCAGTTCCCAATAGGTATTGATATAATCCGATTTAAATTCCAGGCTTTTGAGAAGTGCTACTTTGGCTGAGCTGTATTCCTTATTGGCATTGAGGCTATACCCCTTGCGGTACCAATACAGGTAATCTCTGATCTCCGATTTGTTATCCGCGCTGATGGATTCGTATTGGGAAAAATAACTCAGGGCATCCCCATATTTTTCTTTGTCGTAAGCCAGATAGCCTTTCATCTTGAATACCCCGGAATACCGGGGATTGATCTGCAGACAACGGTTATAGGAAGCTTCGGCCGAATCAGGGAGGTTGTTGTATTGAAAGGCATATCCCAGTTCAAAATGAACTTTAGCCAGATCTGATTTGATTTGACGGGCTTTTCGAAGAACAATGATGGCGTCGCCATAATTCTTTAACTCATTAAGGCACCATCCCATATCATAGTTGGCATCAAAATAACGAGGATCCACCATCGTGGCCTTGGTGTATTTTTCAATGGCCTCTTTGTACATTTTCTTTTGTTTAAGGGCCAGGCCTTCATTATACAGGGTGTTGGCATCCTGGGCGAAAACAGACAAAGAAAGAAACAAGCCCGCCAGGGCAAGCACAATGGGTTGCTTTTTCATACAACTAATTTAACTTATTTATGGTCAGCAGTGCATACCCGGGGTCGGGTATTTCATTCGCGGATTCGGGCAAATAGCCTTTCCGCATCTTCCCGGCGAAAGAGTTGGGTACCCTGGTTCATGGTTGCGGCACTGCCACAGGCCACACCAAAGCGGATGGCATCCCGCAAGGCCCATCCCTTTTGCAATGAATAGGTTATGCCGGCCACCATGGAATCCCCGGCGCCAACGGTGCTTCTTTTCTCCACTTTGGGGGCCTCCACAAAATACCGTTTGTCGGAGCTGACCAGCCAGGCGCCATCCGGTCCGAGTGACACCACGATAACCTCAGCAAAACCATCATAGATTGCTTGTTGGGCCGCATCGGGAACATCTTCTTTATCTAACCAGTCGATCTGTAGCATTTTGCAAAGCTCCCCGATATTGGGTTTGATCATGTAAGCTTTTTTCCCCTTCATGGCCTGAAGGGCAGGCCCCGAGGTATCCACGATACACCTGGCTCCTACGGCTGCCGCGTTTTTAACGATCAGTCCATAAAAATAATCAGGCAAACCTGGGGGAAGACTGCCGCTGGCCACCACATAGGTAGGTGCAAAGGCCCTTATCTGATCAACCAGTGTTTTGATGGTTTCTTCCTGAACCTCCCGGCCGGGAAACGTAAACCGATATTGGGCATTGGTGGAAGTTTCATGAACGATCCAGTTTTCACGGGTCTCTACCTTGGTATCCACGGCATGAAAGAGAATATTCTCTTCCTTTAACAGGGAACAAAGCATGTTTCCATTATGACCACCCGCGGGAAAAAGCGCAACCGTGGACGTATCCAGTTTTTGGAGGGCTTTGCTGACATTGATACCTCCCCCGCCGGGCTCATTGACCACTTCGGAACAACGGAGTTTGCTTTCAGGCTTTAACTTTTCTACGGTGGAACTCTTGTCGATGCAAGGATTGAGGGTTACAGTAAGGACCATGGGGCAAAAATACCAAATCCCTATCTTTGAACCATGTTACAATTGTCAACACGCGGACAAGAGATGCCCGCCTCCCCTATACGGAAATTGGTGCCCTATGCCGAGGCTGCGAAAAAGAGAGGGACCAAGGTTTACCATCTGAATATTGGACAACCGGATATAGAAACCCCTCCCGCCATTCTGGATGCGGTAAGGCATGCGGATATCAAAACCCTTGAATACAGCCATAGCGCCGGAAATGAGAGCTACAGGCGCAAACTGGTCAAGTACTATAAAAAAGTGGGCATTGAGGTTTCCCATGAAGACATCATCATTACCACCGGTGGCAGCGAAGCCATCATGTTTGGTTTCTTTACCTGTCTGAACCCGGGCGATGAAGTGATCATCCCTGAACCCTTCTATGCCAACTACAATGGTTTTGCCTGTGCGGCCGGGGTAAAAGTAGTGCCCATCACTTCCCAAATAGAAAATGGATTTGCCCTGCCCCCAATCGCTGATTTTGAAAAAGTGATCTCGCCCCGAACCAAGGCCATTATTATTTGCAGTCCCAATAACCCCACCGGCTACCTGTACAGCCGGGCTGAAATGGAAGCGCTCAAAACCATTTGCATAAACCATGGGTTATTTCTGTTTAGTGATGAAGCCTATCGTGAATTCTGCTATGATGGCGAGTATATCTCGGCCATGCATCTGTCTGGACTTGATGAACATGTGATCCTGATGGATACCATCAGCAAACGCTATAGCGCCTGTGGGGCAAGGTTGGGGGCGTTTGTCACCAAAAACAAGTCGGTGTACCAGGCTGCCATGAAGTTTGCCCAGGCGCGTCTTTCCCCTCCCGGACTGGCCCAGATCATGGGTGAGGCGGCGGTGGACCTGCCGGATGATTATTTCAATGCCCCCAAAGCGGAATACCAGGCACGTCGTGACCTGATGATAAAAAGACTAAATGCCATGCCGGGTGTATTTTGTCCAACACCGGGTGGCGCATTTTATGCCATTGCCAAACTTCCGGTCGAGGATGCGGATGATTTTTGCCAATGGCTGTTAGAATCTTTCTCGCATGAAGGGCAGACGGTGATGCTGGCTCCCGCTTCCGGGTTTTATGGAACACCGGGGTTGGGGAAAAATGAGGTCCGACTGGCCTATGTGCTAAACCTTGAATCGCTGAACAAAGCTATGGATTGCCTGGAAGTAGCCCTGCAGCAATACGCGAAACGTTAATCAACATAAACCTTTTCATGTTCAGGTCCCTTCTCTGCTTATTCCTGGGATTGATCTTGCTTTCCCAACAACTGTCTTCCCAACAACAACTCAAACCGGGTTTTGATCCCAGGGAATATGAGCAGTTGTTATCGCTGTCTTTTTTTGGCAGCAGCATACCTGACAGCCAGTTGCGTAAAAGAATGAAAGACCCGTACCAATTGGTGTACCGGTCGCCTGAAGCGGGATTGTTAAACCGGTGGCAGTTCTTCCTCCGGCAGGATAATGTGGGGGTGATCGAGTTAAGGGGCACTGTTCAGAAACTGGCCTCCTGGCTGGAGAATTTCTATGGCGCCATGGTCCCGGCACAGGGAACACTTCAGCTAAACGACAGTACAAGGTTTGATTATAAACTAGCTGAAAACCCACAGGCCATGGTACATGTGGGTTGGACCATCGGAATCGGGCATATCGGCCCGGCCATCGTCAACCTGATCCGGGAAATGGCCAGCACCAAACAGGTAAGAGAATTCCTGATCATTGGGCATAGCCAGGGCGGAGCCTTGTCGCAATTATTAAGGTCCTATTTGCATTATGAACAAAAAGCCGGGCACCTGCCTGCCGATGTTTTTTTCAAGACTTATAGTTCCGCCGCGCCAAAAACAGGGAACCTTTATTATGCCTATGATTTTGATTTTATCACCCGGGGGCAATGGGCTTTTACCGTAGTTAATTCCGCCGACTGGGTACCCGAAACCCCGTTTTCCATTCAAACCCTCAAGGATTTTAACCCCACCAATCCTTTTACCGAAACAAAAAAGATTCTCCGGAAACAAAAATTACTGGTGCGGTTGGCGGGCAAGATCATTTACAATAAGATCGACCGCTCTACCCGGAAGGCCCAGCGAAGAATGGGGAAATACCTGGGGCCCATGGTATATAAACAGGTAAAGGCCTTTTTGCCCCAGTTAGTCCAGCCTGCCTATGCCCCGGGAAACAATTTTATGCGGGCCGGTGTTCCGGTTCTTCTGATGGCCGATGGGGAGTACTTTACACGCTTTCCGGAAAAGGCTGAATTCAAGTTTGTACACCACCTTTACGAATCTTACTCTTACCTGCTTCACAGGTACTATTTCTAAAGATTTTTTTGAAGAGGGTTTACAGGAAAATGGTGTGAGTCGATTACATAAATCAGGACGATATCAGGAAACAATAGCGGAACAGTTTTTTCTCAAAATCAAAAGGCGTTGTTGCCTTGGTGATGTCTTTGATCAGCGGGGTATTGATTTTTTCTTTCTCTAAAATAAAATTCCGGGCATTGGTGCTAAAGTATACCTGGCCATTTGGCCGGAGCAGTTTCAGGCAGGCATTGATGATAGCCGGATGATCACGCTGAATATCCAGGATATCCTTCATCCGTTGGCTGTTGCTAAAGGTAGGGGGATCCAGGATGATAAGGTCAAAAGACGCGGGAGCCGCTTTTTCCAACCACTGCAATACATCGGCCTGAATAAAATGGTAATTCTCGCCGGTAAACCCGTTCAGGGCCATATTTCGTTTGGACCAATCGATATAGGTATTGGAGAGGTCAACCGTTGTTACTTCGCTTGCTCCTCCAGCCGCCGCATATACGGAAAAGGAGCCGGTGTAGGCAAACAGGTTTAGTACTTTTTTTCCCATCGATTCTTGTCGTACCTGCTGCCGCGTGACCCGGTGATCAAGGAAAAGACCGGTATCGAGGTAATCGTGAAGGTTTACCAGGAATCGAAGTCCGTTTTCTTCCACAATCTTTTCATTACCTGATCGGTCGAGACGATGGTATTGGCCCAGGCGTCCTGGTTTTCTTCGGCGGAGTTTGAGAAAAATATGTTCGTTACCAACACCCAATACCTCCTCTATGACCTGGAGGCTGCCTTCCAGCCAGCTTTCGTGTTCTTCTTCCGTCATGCCATGTCTGCGATGGTATTCTGCCACATACAAATCGGGACCATAAAATTCAATGCAGAATGGGAACTCCGGGAGATCCTGGTCATATAACCGGTAGGCCGCAAGGTTCAGTCTTCTGGCTTCCTTCCCTTTATGCCTGAACAGCTTGAGAAGACGATTGCGGAACATTTCGTGTTTTTCGGGCAAGTTTGCGAAATTTGATTTAGTGATTATACCGCCATGTACGCCATCGTTGACATAGAAACCACGGGCTCTTATGCCGCTGCCAACGGGATCACGGAGATCTCGGTGCATGTGTTTGATGGTAACAAAGTCGTGGAAAGATATGAAACGCTGATTAATCCCCGGCAATCCATTCCCCGTTTTATCCAGTCCATGACCGGTATCACTGATGAAATGGTGGCCGGGGCGCCGGATTTTGAGGAGGTGGCTGAAGAAATACACCGGGTGCTGCATGACAAGACCTTTGTGGCACATAATGTGAATTTTGACTACTCATTTATCAAGGCCCATCTCAAAGCAGCGGGTTATGATCTCAATACACAGAAGCTTTGTACGGTCCGGCTGAGCCGGAAAATTATTCCCGGTCTTCCTTCATACAGCCTGGGTAAACTTTGTGACTCGCTGGGTATATCCATCCAGGAAAGACACCGTGCCGGCGGCGATGCAGCTGCCACGGTTAAGTTATTCCGGTTATTGTTGGAAAAGGATGAAAAGCAATTCATCACCAAAAGCCTGAAAAGAGATTCCAAAGAATCCGTGCTGCCCCCGCATGTTCCCAAAGAACATTTTGACCAGCTTCCCTATACTCCCGGTGTCTATTATTTTCACAATGAAAAAGGGAAGATCGTTTATGTGGGCAAGGCCAAGAATATACGGTACCGGGTCAACAGCCATTTCAGCAATAATTCTGCCGGGCGCCAGAAGCAGAATTTCATGAAGCATGTACATGGCATCAGCTTTCGGGAATGTGGCACTGAATTAATGGCGGCGGTACTGGAATCCACCGAGATCCGGAAACTATGGCCAGCCTTTAATCACTCGCAAAAGAGATGGGAAGATGTGTATGGCATTTATACTTATGAGGACCAGAATGGGTACCTGCGGTTGGCCATTGAAAAAAACAAGAAAAGACTGGTCCCTGCCCATACCTTTCATTACCTCGTGGAGGGGCATAATATCCTGCGGGGATTGATCCGGGAATTTAAACTTTGTCCGAAATTCTGCTTCCTTCAAAAGGATTCAGTACCCTGCACTGGCATGGAATCCGGCCAATGCCAGGGGGCCTGCGAAAAAAAGGAAACTCCTGTCCAATATAACCAACGTGTAAAGGAGGCCCTGGCTTCATTTAGCCGCGAAGAAAGTTTTTTGATCATTGACCAGGGGGTAAGTCCCGAAGAACGTTCCTGCATCCTGGTGGAAAAAGGAAGTTTTATCGGGATGGGGTATATCCCATTAGATGTATCGCCAACGCATCCAGACCAGGTAAGGGATTTTATACAACCCTATAAGGAAAATAGTTTTATACGCAACCTGTTATTGGGGTACCGGTCGAAATACCCGGCAAGGGTGGTAATTTTATAAGGTTTCCCGCGGCGTACACCCCGAGCAACAAAAAACTTTATTTTTGCCGCTTAAACCAGTACAATGAAATACTTTCTCCCCGTTTTGGTCCTTATCCTCCAAGCATGCTCCGCTTCCAAGAAATCTTCTCAGCAAACCAAATTTACTCCCCCGGTGATCGTGGCCGATACGGTAAAACCTGTTTTTGCAGACCTGCGTGATTCAGCGAGTTATGCCATGGGAATCTTTCTGATCAATTTTTATAAACAACAGGGCATCACCGATATCAATGCCGACATGGTGGCCCAGGCCATCAATGACGCTAAAAAAAATGAAGGAATGAAGCTTACTGATGGCGAGGCAAATATGGCAATCATGAATTGCATTAACCAGGCCCAGCTAAGTAAGTCTAAAGGAAATATGACTGCCTGTGATTCATTTATGGCAGTCAATAAAGCCAGACCGGGAATCACCACCACTGCCAGTGGCCTGCAATATCAGGTGCTACGGGAGGGGGATGGCATACGCCCGGTGGCTACGGATAGTGTGGTTTGTCATTATAAAGGTTCCTTTCTCAATGGCGAGGTATTTGATGAATCCTATGCCCGGAATGAGCCCGTGACCTTTAGTGTAAATGGCGTAATTCGTGGTTGGACCGAGGTGTTGCAACTAATGCCTGCTGGTTCTAAATGGAAAGTGTTTGTGCCTTATCAACTTGGCTATGGCACCAATGACTATTACGCCATCCCAGGCGGGTCTCTGCTGATATTTGAATTGGAATTATTGGAGGTGAAGAGGAAGTAGAGAGAGAAGAGGCAATCAGTTGTACTTATTACCTCTGTTTTTTGGTTTTTGGTGGTAGGTAATAGGTATTAGGTAATAGGTAATAAGTAAGCTAAACCTATTACCTATTACTTATTACCTTCTTGTTCTGTCATTGGTTCTGGGTATTAGATTTTTGGTATTAGGTATTTGGTAATAAGTTAACTAACCCTACCACTTATTACCTTCCTATTCTCAGTTACTCAGGTTACTCTTCATTTTATCGATTTGCCAGCGTGTTCCTAGAACGATCACTTTCATCCCTTTGGTAATGATGGTTTCTCCTGGAGGGTTGATCACAAATTTTCCTTCCGCGCTTTTTATTCCGATGCAATTGACTCCGGTACTTTCCCAGTGCATTACTTCGGACAGAGGGCGGTCTTTAATCCCTGCGGGGAGTTTTTCATAAGGCACCGATTCCATGTTGATGGACTCCCCTTCTTCGCCAGACAGATAGTCGATAAATTCGACCACATCGGGTTTGGATACGAGGGTAGCCATATGGGTACCACCTATTTTATCCGGCATTATCACGTTATTGGCACCTGCCTTAATGAGTTTGGGCATGGAATTATTTCCGGAAGCGCGGCTGATGATCTGGATGGCCGGGTTGATGGAACGGGCTGACAATACGATAAACACATTATCGGCATCATCCGGCAGGGCGGTGATCAATGCTTTGGCCCGGTTGATCCCGGCTTTTATCAGCACCTCATCGATGGTGGCATCCCCAATCAGGTAGATTAGGGAAGGGTCGCCGGAGGAAGCTGATTCCAGGGTTGCTTCATCATTTTCGATCACCACAAAGGATTCCCCATGGACGCGCAAGGTTTGCACGGCCTGTCTTCCGTTTCGGCCATAGCCACATACAATGACATGCTTATGGAGTTGATCGATGGCTGCATTCATTTTTCGGAATTTAAAATACTTATTGATCTCCCCGCTGATCACAAACTGGGTAATGCGGGTAATGGCAAAGGCAAAGGTGCTCCAACTGGTGACGAGCATGAACATGGTGAATATCCTGCCGGCATTGGACAGGGGTTTTACCTCGCTAAACCCAACCGTGGTCACAGAAAGAACGGTCATATACATGGCTTCGAGCATGGTGTAATGCTCAATGAGGATAAAACCGATCACGCCTACTATTGTGATAAACAGCAGCATGAAGAAAGGTTGCAACAATCGTAAGGTCCAGCGTGTCAAAGCCAATTATTTATGGTGGTCGATGATCTCGTGCACCCATTTGAGGGCCAGGGCCAGTTGCTCTTCCTGGGTGATATTCGTATTATCCAATACCAGGGCATCCTCTGCCTGACGCAAGGGGCTTACCTCCCGGTTGGAATCGATATAATCACGCATTTCGAGGTTATTCTTTACTTCTTCAATGGTGATATTTGGGTTTTTCTCATACAACTCTTTAAACCGTCTTTCCACCCGCACCGAATTATCGGCCGTCATGAATATTTTCAGTTCGGCCAGTGGAAATACCACCGTTCCTATGTCGCGGCCATCCATGACAATGCCTTTTTTCTTTCCCATCTGTTGTTGCTGGGCCACGGCAAATTCGCGTACTTCCCGAATGGCGGCTACTTCACTGACTTTTTCGGCAACCACCAGGTCACGGATCACATATTCCACATTTTCATCATTGAGGTACATTTCACTGGCCTGGCTGGATTCATTGAAGTGAAAGGCCAGGTTGATCTCCTGCAAAGCCTGGTGTACGGCAGCGGGATCGGTCCAGTTCACATGGTTACGGAGAAAGTAGAGTGTGATGGCGCGGTACATGGCGCCGCTGTCCACATAAACATAGCCTAATTTACGGGCCAATTGCTTGGCGAGGGTGCTTTTTCCACAGGAGGACCACCCATCGATCGTAATAATGATCTTCTTCTTTGCCATTTCGGGTCAAAAATGCAAAAAAAAATGCCAATCAGGGCTGATTGGCATGAATAAAATAATGGGAAAGGATCAGGCTTTGGCCTTTTCACCTTTTTTCTTGTCACCTTCCTTGAGCCTGAAGACGATCTTTTCTTTCTCTTTGTCCAGATCGGCGATCAGTACATCCCCTGGTTTTACATTCAGGTTCAGTATTTCCTCGGCCAGGGGGTCTTCCAGGTATTTCTGGATGGCCCTGTGAAGGGGTCTGGCGCCAAATTGCTGATCATATCCTTTATCGGCAATAAAACTCTTGGCTTCCTCGGTCAGTTCGAGCGAGTAACCCAGGGTGTTAAGGCGTTTGAATACGCCTGCCATCAGGATATCAATGATCTTGAAGATATCATCCTTGGTGAGGCTGTTGAAGATCACCACATCATCGATCCTGTTCAGGAATTCAGGCGAGAAAGTGCGTTTGAGTGCTTTCTCGATCACGGCCTTATTGGCGTCATCCTGGGCTTCGGCCCGGGCTGCGGTGGTAAAGCCAACGCCATCCCCAAAATCTTTCAGTTGTCGCACCCCGATATTGGAGGTCATGATGATCAGGGTATTCTTGAAGTTTACCTTGCGACCCAAACCGTCGGTCAATTGTCCGTCATCAAGCACCTGGAGCAGGATATTGTAAATATCCGGGTGTGCTTTTTCGATTTCATCCAGCAGGATGACTGAGTAGGGCTTGCGGCGGACTTTTTCGGTCAACTGTCCACCTTCTTCATATCCAACATATCCGGGAGGGGCGCCAATCAGGCGGCTCACGGTAAATTTCTCCATATACTCACTCATATCGATCCGGATCAGGGCATCTTCCGAATCAAACATATAGCGGGCCAGGGAGCGTGCCAGTTCGGTTTTACCAACCCCGGTTGGACCGAGGAAGATAAATGTGCCGATGGGTTTCTTGGGATCTTTAAGCCCAACCCGGTTACGCTGAATGGCTTTGACCACTTTCTGGATGGCTTCATCCTGGCCAATGACCATGCCGCGCATGTCATCGGACATCTTGCGCAATTTCTCCGTTTCAGCCTGTACCATTCTCTTAACTGGAATCCCGGTCATCATGCTCACCACTTCGGCGATTTCTTCCTCACCTATGGGGTAACGCTTATGTTTGGATTCTTCCTCCCATTGGAGTTTAGCTTTCTCGAGTTCTTCGGCCAGTCGTTTTTCCGCGTCACGGAGGGAGGCGGCTTCTTCAAATTTCTGGCTTTTGACCACTTTGTTCTTTTCCTGTTTCACATCCTCGATCTTCTTTTCCAGCTCGAGGATATTCTGAGGCACATTGATATTTTTCAGGTGAACACGGGCACCAACTTCATCCAGTACATCGATGGCTTTGTCTGGAAGCAGGCGGTCGGTCATGTACCGGTCGCTAAGCTTAACGCAGGCGTCAATGGCTTCATCGTTGTAGGTAACGTTGTGGTATTCCTCGTACTTGCTTTTGATATTGTTGAGGATCTGAATCGTTTCATCCATGGAGGGGGGATCGACCATTACTTTCTGGAAGCGACGGTCGAGGGCGCCATCCTTTTCGATATACATGCGGTATTCGTCAAGGGTGGAGGCACCGATACACTGTAATTCCCCGCGGGCCAGGGCGGGCTTGAAAATATTGCTGGCATCGAGTGAGCCGGAGGCGCCACCGGCCCCAACAATGGTGTGGATCTCGTCGATAAAAAGAATCACATCCCTGTTCTTTTCCAATTCATTCATGATGGCCTTCATCCGCTCTTCAAACTGGCCACGGTATTTGGTACCTGCCACCAGGGCGGCAAGGTCCAGGGAGATCACGCGTTTGTCGAACAATACCCGGGAAACCTTGCGTTGCACGATCCGGAGGGCCAGGCCTTCCACGATCGCGGTTTTACCTACACCCGGTTCGCCGATCAGGATGGGATTGTTCTTTTTGCGGCGGGAAAGAATCTGGGATACCCGTTCGATCTCGGCTTCTCGGCCAACGATCGGGTCAAGGGCGTTCATTTCAGCCAATTTGGTGATGTCGCGGCCAAAATTGTCCAATACGGGGGTCTTGCTTTTGGCATTGCCACCGGCAGCCGGTTTGCCTTTTGACTGGGAAAATTTCTTTTCCTCGTCAAAATCGTCGTTGTCGTCGTCACTATACTCGGCGCGGACATCATTGCTTTTCACGACGCCCAACTCATTGCGGAACAGATCGTAATCCACGTCAAACTGATTTAAAATCTGAGTAGCGATATTTTCTTTATTCTTAAGGATGGAAAGCATAAGGTGCTCGGTTTCCACCGTAGGGCTTTTAAGGGCCTTGGCTTCCAGAACGGTAACCCGGATGACCTTTTCGGCCTGTCGGGTCAGCGGAAGGCTGTTGATATTGGCTATATTCTTTCCGGTCTTGTCCTTTACGGCCAGTTCTATCTCTTTTCGCAGTTCGTAGAGGTCGATGTTGAAGCTTTTCAGGATGCGGACCGCCGTATTATCCCCTTCCCTGATCAGCCCGAGAAGGAGGTGTTCCGTTCCGATAAAGTCATTCCCCAACCTCAGCGCCTCTTCCCTGCTGAAAGAGATGATCTCCTTGACCTGGGCTGAAAAATTATTATCCATTTAAGTTTAATTGCTTGTGATACAATAATAACGAATATTTTTGACTAGGGTTCACCCGTTCTTACTAACGTATTGTTGATAAACCTGCGTATTATGGATGTCAAAATAGATACCAAAGAGAAATTTCATGTCATCACGGTGGCTGGTCCCTCAATACCTGCTAGTATGACAGCCGATTTGGGTAATAGTTTCTTACCCTTCCTCCAAAATGACGTTAAAAATATCGTTTTGAACCTGGAAAAGGTCGAAGAACTTGGGGCCGGGGTGGCCGAGTCCCTTGTCAAGTTACAACAAACCTTTTATGAAAAAAACGCCAGTTTTGTCATTTGTTGTCTCCAGGAAGCCGTTGAAAAGAGGCTGGAGGAGCAGGAACTCCTCGATATAATGAATGTTACACCCACCGAAAGTGAGGCCTGGGATATTGTACAAATGGAGGAGATCGAACGGGAGCTATTAGGATAATTAATAATTTCGGGCATGCTCGCTGTCACCATTTTAGGTAATAATTCCGCCGTACCGGCCTTTGATCGTCACCCCACCAGCCAACTCATTACCCTGAACGGGACCAGTTTCCTCGTGGACTGTGGGGAAGGCACCCAGATCCAGATGATGAAATACAAGGTCAGGCGTTCCCGGATCTCTCATATTTTTATTTCCCATCTGCATGGCGACCATTATTTTGGACTGATCGGACTGATCAATTCCTTTGGGCTTCTCAGCCACCAGCAGGAATTGCATATTTATGGGCCCTCCCCTCTCCGGGAGATCATCGAACTTCAACTTCAGGTGGCCCACACCACGCTGAGTTTCCCGCTACACTTTCATACCATCACCCGCGAAAGCCTGCTAGTCGATGAAGAGGACTACTCGGTGGCCTGTTTCCGGACCAATCACCGCATTGAATGTTACGGGTTTGTGTTCCGGGAAAAAAAGAAACCCCGCAAAGTGATCCCCGAAAAAGCGCGTGAACATGGTATCCCTTCCTCCTTTTACAATAAACTAAAGGAAGGCATGGACTATACCAATAAAAATGATGTGGTGATCCCCAATGAATGGGTGACAGAAGAAGCCCCCAGGGGAAAAGTATATGCTTTTTGTGCAGACACCAAATACGATGAATCCCTCCTGCCCCATATTAAGGAAGCAGACATGATTTATCATGAAACCACCTACCTGCACCATCTCGAAGAACGCGCCAATATGCGTTTCCACTCCACCACCAAACAAGCGGCTACCATTGCCCGTAAGGCCAAGGTCAATAAACTACTTATTGGCCATTTCAGCAGTAAATATGATAAGCTGGATGAGTTTGAAAAAGAAGCGCGTGAAATTTTTCCGAATACGGAACTGGCGCTGGAGGGGGTGACGTATCGGGTTTGAGTTTCACCGCAGAGAACATGAGGACGCTGAGTCACGCAGAGAAAATAAACCATTTTCCTTTAGCCTTTTGCTTCAGGCAAGATATCTCTACGCGACTTTGCGCCCTCATGTTCTCTGCGGTAAAAATCCCCTACTTCTTTAGTAAAAATTCAATAAACGCTGGCAATTCCGCCCGCCAGGTAGCTTCATTGTGTTTGCCTTCGCCCCTGATGGCGACGGTGATGCGTGCGCGAGATTTTTTTCTCACGGCTTCAAAGGCCCGCAACATATCCGGTACCATGCCCGGTCCTTCCTGCATGCCGGCGAAGAAATAGATTTTTGTTTTGAACTTCTTTTTCACCCCATCAATGGCCGGGTAAATATCTTTGGCGATCCAGAAAGAAGGTGAAAAAACACCGGCGCCACCAAATACCCTGGGGTATTGAAGCACAGCATACATGGAGATCAATCCACCCATGGAGCTGCCGGCAATGAAAGTATGTTTGCGTCCCCGTTTGGTCCGATATTTTTTATCAATAAAGGGTTTGAGTTCATTGACCAGAAAATGTAAGTAGGCGGTGCCTTCTGCTTTCCCATCCTTGATCCCGTTTACTTTAAAATCATAGGGGGCGTATTCGTTCATTCTTCGCGGGCCATTGTCAATACCCACTACTATACACTCTCCCCATTTCACTCCCAGACTGTCCAATGCTTCATCCACCCCCCATTCACCGGCGTAGGAAGTGGCCGCGTCAAACAGGTTTTGGCCATCGTGCATATAGAGAACCGGGTATTTCTTTTTTGATTCATTGTAGTCTTTGGGCAGACGAATACGGATAAGTCGTGTCCTGCCCAATTCGGTCATTTGAAAGGCCGTGTCTATGATCCGGACGGTGGGAAGAGCGGTGCTTTTCCTTTCCTGCCCATTACCCGTATAAGCCAGGAAAACCAGGATTGCCAGGATCAAGAGAATGGGATGGTTTCGTTGCGGTTTCATGTAGAGCGATATTAGGGTATCATTCTGCTCCCATCATGAGTCCGCGTATCTTTTCCATATGTTTCTCGCTGACGGGATATACCGGCAGGCGGAAACAATTTTTGCAAAGCCCCATTTCTGAGAGATAGGCTTTTACGCCGCTTGGACTTCCTTCTGTAAAAAGGGAATTGATGATATCCATATAGCGGTAGTGCAGGGTTTGGGCCTCTTTTAATTTTCCTTTGAGGGCAAAGCGCACCATATCTGAAAAATCCTGTGGGAAGGCATTGGCTACTACTGAAATCACCCCTTCGGCGCCGAGCGCTATCATGGGGAGGGTGATCCCATCATCTCCGCTGATCACCATGAAATCATCGGGTTTGTATTTGATCAATCGGGAAATCTGCTCAAAATTCCCGCTGGCCTCCTTGGTGGCAAACACATTCTTGCATTCATAGGCGATACGCAGTTGGGTATCTGCTGTTACGTTCTGCCCGGTGCGGGGGGGTACGTTATAAAGCATAACAGGCAACGGAGTGACAGCGTCTATGGCCTTATAATGCTGAAATATCCCTTCCTGGTTGGGTTTATTGTAATAAGGAGAAACGGAGAGTATCGCGTCATATCCCTTAACATCAAATCCTTTGATAAGTTGCACCACCTCATGGGTATCGTTGCCGCCTATACCGGCCACCAGGGGCACCCGGCCATTGGCCACTTCGCTGACAAATGAAAATACCCTTTTCTTCTCATCCCCATGGATCGTGCCGCTTTCACCGGTGGTGCCTAATACCACCAGGTATTCCACCTCTCCCTTGATCTGGTATTCGATGACGTTGCGGAAACTTTCCCAGTCAATTTTGCCATCTTCATGAAAAGGAGTGATGATGGCGACACCGGTTCCTGTGAATTTCTTGCGTAGAGACATCTATTGGTTTTTTTCTTTTTTGGTTTCTCGCAGCGTACGCAACGATTTAGGCGAACGCAGCGGCCAATCCATTTTCGAGTGTAGTAAAGCCGTAGCGTTCGCACAATTCCTTTGCGTTCGCTGCGAGAAACCACTTAATCAATTCTCGTCATAAAATCCCATTTTCCCGAACTTCTCAATGCGTTGGTTAATGCGTTCTTCGGGTGGGATATTCTTTAATTCTTTTATCACGGGTATCAGGAAATTCTTCAAAATTTGGGCGGCTTCATTATAATCCCAGTGGGCGCCACCCAGTGGTTCGGGGATGATGCCATCGATGAGGCCAAAGCCCTGCATTTTATCTGCTGTCAGGCGGAGTTGTTCCGCAGCCACTTCTTTCTTTTCCCAGCTTCGCCAGAGGATGGAGCTGCAGCTTTCCGGACTGATCACTGTGTACCAGGTATTTTCCATCATAAAAACGCGGTCACCCACACCTATACCGAGTGCGCCACCGGAAGCGCCTTCACCGATGATCACGCAGATTACGGGTACTTTCAGACGGATCATTTCATAAATATTCCGGGCGATCGCTTCGCCCTGTCCACGCTCTTCGGCTTCGAGTCCGGGAAAAGCCCCGGGAGTATCAATCAGGGTGATGACAGGCTTGTTGAATTTCTCCGCCAGTTTCATCAGGCGAAGGGCCTTGCGGTATCCTTCCGGATTGGCCATCCCGAAATTCCGCATCTGACGCATTTTTGTGTTGATCCCCTTTTGCTGACCGACGATCATAACCGTTTCCCCTTCCAGTTGGGCAAATCCACCCACCATGGCCTTATCGTCTTTTACATTTCGGTCACCATGCAGCTCCAGGAACTGCGTGGTCATTTTATCAATATACTTAAGCGTATAGGGACGATCGGGGTGACGGCTAAGTTGAACACGTTGCCAACTGGAAAGGTTATGCGTGATCTCTTTTCTTTTCTCCAGGATCATTTCTTCCAACTGGTGGATACCGGCGCTGTGATCGATCTTTTTGGTCTCGCTGCTTTTCTTCAGGTGCTCGATTTCTTCGATCAGGTCTTTGATCGGTTTTTCGAATTCCAGAAATTGTCTATTGGCATTGGTTGGCATAGGTGAAATATGGGAAGCGAAAATAAGGAATTATTAATTATTGGGCCGTTGACGGAGATCAGGGTAAATGCGGAGAAAGGGCTCAGGACTAAGAGGTTATGCTTAAGCAGGCCAAGGGGCCCTACCCTGCCGGGCAAAAAAACGGCGGAGTACCCTACTCCGCCGTTGTTAATTAAAGAGTGGCGTTGCGCATAAGCCTGATCTGCATCGTCATCCATTTATCCACCACATAATATCCATAAGAGGACGGGGATTTGTCATGGGGGTGATTATCGGGTTTGGAGCAGGAGGTGATCAGGGTAAGGCTGGTCAATAAAAAGGCGCCAAAAAAGAAAAGGTTTATCCGGTTTATTTTTTTCACTTGAGTTGTCATTTTTATGGTTTTTGATTGTTCTGTTATTTTTCTGCGATAAACAGCAGGAAGCTGTTTTGCAGGTGATACATGTCCTCGGTGAGGTGATAGGGTTGCATGGCCCTTGCAATGGTGTTTTCAACGGTTTCGCGGCTGGCCTGGTTCAAGGCTGCGGCGGCAGGGCCTGTACCCATGAAGCTCTTCACGGCTTCATCCATGGAAAAATAATTGAAGGGGCAGGCGATGCGGAAGCGGTTGATTAGTTTGAACCCGACTGTTTCAAATACCTGTTCCATTCGACCATCTTCTGAAAGGGCAAAGGGCCCGGGGGTGCCGGTAGGAGGAGGAGGCAGCAGGGTACCGATCGCTTTTAATACCTCAGTTGCTTCGCTATGTTCAGGTTTGTCCCAGATACCCACCACCAGTTTTCCGCCATCTTTTAATACCCGGCGTGCTTCCAGTAGGGCGTTGGTAAAGTTTCCGGCATACTGGAAGGAGTTGAACCCGGAGACTACATCGAAACTTTCATCCCCAAAAGGGAGTGATTCAAGGTCTTCTTCCAGGAAGCTCAATCTGGGGTTACGGATACGGGCCTGTGCAAGCAATCCTGGTGCCGCATCCACACCCATTACCTGGGCGCCCGTGCTGGCAGCCAGGGAGGTAAACAACCCTGATCCACAACCGGCATCGAGCAGAACGGTTTCCTCATTAACAGAAACCTGTTCGAGGGTCTTTTTGTAAAGCGGGGTAAAAAAAGGTTCAAAATACCTGGACCAGTTTTGCGGGGCCACGCTCCACAATTTCCCTTGTACTTGTTTTGTACTCATTTGATTTTCGTTTTGGATAAATAATGGCAAATGCCTGATTTTTTTGACAGGCGCAAAGCTATTGTCCCCCAAATCGGGAGACTTTACCGTAGAGTTCAGATAATTGACTTAAAAGATCAGGCAGTCAGGGTTTGCCTGGCCAGATTGGTAGGGGAAATGCCAAAGCGTTCTTTGAAGCAGCGGCTAAAGTGGGAATTGCTTTCAAAGCCGGATTCAAAAGCGGCTTCGCTTACGGTTTTACCGCCTCCGGCGAGGAGCAGTCGGGCATGTTGCAATCTTTTTTCCAGCAGCCATTTGCCCGGGGTGGTTTGGAATTGTTTTACAAAATCCCTTTTAAAGGCGGAGAGGCTGCGGCTGCTGAGTTTTGCAAACTCTTCCAGTTTCAGGTTGAAGCAGAAATTGTCTTCCATGACCCGCTGCAGGGAGACGGCGTGGGGCGCTTGCATCAGGAAATTGAAGAAGGCGTGTAATTCGGTGTTGTGCTGGTTATCGGCAAGGGTAAGCACCAGTTCACGGAATTTAAGTTCCAGTAATGCCGGGTCAGGTTCCCGTTTTTCTTCAAAGTGTGGGATAATGGACAGGAAGAAGGACTCTACTTTTTGGTCTTTGTCGATGGCGATCACTGGTTCAAAAGCCAGGCTGCTGGAACGCAGGGGAGATTTTTTATTTTTCAGCACCTCACAGATGAATTCATCCGGGATAAAGAAGAACATGATGCAAAAGGTGGTGTCGAAGAATTGTTCAACGATGGCAGCACCTTTACGTACGAAAACACAGGAACCCTTTTGAAGGTCAAAGGAGCCATGAGGGGTATGCCAGATCTTGCGGCCTTCCACGACATAGGCGATATAGCTGTGCCGGCTCCAGATATCCACTTTCTTTTTCTCCAGTGGGCAGTTGTACATGGTGATCAGGGATTCCCCGCAATTAAACTGGCGGAATATCTGCGGAAAGTCAACGATATCGAGATAGAGGTTACGCAAAGGAAAGGTTGAAGGGGCAAAAGTAGAGAATTCCCTGTTTGAAGACTGGGAAATGGGATGCCTCACATCACATTAAAAATCATGACAATATAAACATTGACAAATACTGACGATAATTTTTGTTGAAAAAATCGTTTTTCCCTTATCTTTGCCACCCCTTACGAGGAACTAAGGATCGGTAGTTCAGTTGGTTAGAATGCTGCCCTGTCACGGCAGAGGTCGCGGGTTCGAGTCCCGTCCGGTCCGCAAAAAAAGCCCCGAGAAATCGGGGCTTTTTTTTGTCTAATCATCTTACAACATTGAGAATCCCTGGCTATTTAAATGGCCGATTTCCGCATATTCCTGCTTTCCAAACTTATTTCCCGCCTATAAATCACTCACGAGTATGAACGTGTGATATCTAACAAAGGGAGTGCTAAAACCAATGATTCCAACAGATTACAATAAACAAATCAAGCAAGAAGCAGCTTTCACTGCCGGCAATATTTCAAGAAACTTGAGTGGGTGACAAAGAATTATTTTTCCGGTATAGAGTTTATTTAATATATTCAATTTCCCTCCCTATCCCCACTTCTCCATTTTAATAACCATAAAACTTAAAACTATGACATGGGTTTTCAAAGAAGAAAATGCTACTAACTCCGATGACGGTTTGTACAACACGGCATTGAATGATATCAATGCCCTTACTCCCAGTGAGATGAGCTCCCTAAAGGTTGCAATGTCCAATCGAAATTCTGGAAATGCTCGGGTACTAATGATTTATGCCACCGGGGTTAATTCAATTCCCGATATAACCACCCTTGGAAATACCTGGACATTCAAACATTTCTCTACAGATGGGGATTATAACGGTATGTATACCCAACTGACCACCTTTCTCAATGACCCAGCAAATGGGCTGACAGACGCCCAAACTTTTTGGTCACAGGTGTCATTTGATAATTCATTAACCTACGCCTCTAATTTGGTTGTATGGTATCGAACCCTGCCCTCGTAATTGAAGAATAATTACAACACTAATTAAACCAGATTCAACAACTCAATTTAAGGAGATGGTACAACCCTCTCCTTAAATTGCTTTGCTATCCTTTAAAATTCATAGAAATGAGCCGAGTGTCTAAACATGATTCTCCCGTCATCCTCCCATCTAATATCCAAACACCAGACAATGAATCCCCCTATTCTATTGCGACAAACTACCTGAATGGTTCAGTCAACCCCCGTACAGGTGAATTGTCAATAAAAATTAATCCGCCAAAACTACCAGGCATACTGGGAATGGATGTGGACCTTTCGATACAATATGCACAAAGTGACGCCCACTCCTTTAAGTCTGTATTAGGCCTGCCACCGGGATGGTTTTACAAACTCAGCTATATTGTCAACAATCAGCTAAACCTGAATGGTGGAGCTAAGTACTTTTTGGACCCTGAGGCAAAATCCGGCTTGCAATATTATAAACTTAAAGACATTCAACTTATTTCTTATGGAATGTTTGAATTTCCAAAACTACCCTATGACACAAGTGAGAATTATGCCTTTCAATTAAAATACCACAATGGGAAAAACCAGTACTTTGATGCCATTGGCCGGTTAATTGCCATAGATGATAAAGATGGCAACCATTTACTATTCTATTATGATACACCCGACCAAAATATTTACAACACCAAACTGGTGAAGATCATAGATAGTTTTGGGCAAATCATTACACTCACATACCCTGGGAACAATATTCAGGTAAATTACCCAACAGGTGCAGGAAATGATGTTGTATTCACTTATTCCCTGAACAGTAATAATACCCGGCTTATTCAATACACCAACCCACTGGGAGAAGTGACCACCCTGGAATACAATGGTGGAGTAGTACGTCAGGATCTGATCTCAAAAATCACCTACCCCACCCAACTTGTCAAAGAATACCATTATGCGACAATCCATTACCTCTCCTCTCAAGGGGATATGCTACCCAGGGATGTCATCCAGACGGAAACGGCCATCTATCAGAAGGAAAAAAGAATAACTTCATACGACTTCACCTCCGGCGGCGCTGGCTTTAACTACCTGGGTTTTCCAACCTATAAAACAAAAAATAAAGGCGATGCCTTAATGGATTCCTTTAATAGTCAATATATATACACTTCCGTAATCGATAATGGAGTTACCATAACAAAGAATTCCTATAACTATTTGCATTTAAAACTGCAGGAGGATATCCAGTCAAAAGCAGATAATAGTCATATCAGCCAAACCAAATACAACTATACAGGAGAAGACGGCAACCGTTATTTCCCACCTTTCAATGATCTACCCCCGAATTATCAGGCAAAAAATAAGGTGACCACTAAATTATACAATGAAACGGGACAAACTAGCCGGCACCAGGCGCAATTCACTTATAATGACTATGGACAGGTGACAGACCATAGCCAATGGGATACAGATCTTACCACAGGAAATTTAACTCTTGTATCATTAACAACATCAACATACGATGATGCCGGATATGGGATGCTATTAATCAAACAGGAGCTGGACTATAAACCCCAGGGCATTATTGCATCCACACCTGTCAGTCTTCAAAATACAAACACCCTTGACGCTGAAGGAAAACATGTCCTCAGTAACCAGGTGGGAAGGATAACCAATTCAAATGGAAATTCAACGTTTATTCCGGAAAAAAAGACCACTTTTCAATATGATCAAAATGGTCGTATCACTTCAAAGACGCTGAGCTGGGATAAACCGGTCAACAATAAGATACAACCAGTCGAAACAAGCTATACAAACTCCTATCAATACGATCCAGGCACCCAACGGCTCATTGTTACAAAAACAGATAGTAAAAACAATACCCTTAAAAGGCATTTTGATACCATTTCGGGCAAAATGACCAGGCAGGAAACCAGCCTGGGAGATGTGTCTGAATACACATACGACTTAATTGGTCGACGCCTAAGCAAAAAAGACCCCTTAGGTAATATCGTTACCTGGAGTTATGATGATGTGGCCAATAAAATTACAAAAGAACAAGGGTTGGGATACAAAACCTATACTTATTATAATGGTTTTGGAAATGAAATTCAACAGAGCGACAATCTCGGAGCCGGTGGAAAAGAAAGAATAGTACAAACCAAAGGATATGACAATGTCGGCAGGCTGTCATGGGTTTGCGGGATTTTAGGTGAAAGCACAAAAATAAGTTTTGCCTATAATACAAGGGGTATGGTGGCTTCGAAGACAGATGCCTTAGGAAACATAACCTCTTACACTTATGACTCCGTGGCCAAAATAAAAACAACCTTTTTCAATAATATCAAAACAAAAGAAGAACAATACAACAATTATAAAAAGAAAATACGCTCCCAATTATATTCAGCCGAAAGTAATGATTCAGCAACCTCTTCCACAGGTTATAATAGCTATAATAAGAAGGTATACTTTAATACGGGTGAAATAGAAAATTCCCTGGATTGGACCTCTGAAGAATATACATTTGACGCCTCCAAAGCCATGACAGGGAAAGTAGTGACCGGCTGGGACAATGTAAAACAAACTGAAACCTATGTACGCGATATATTTAACAAAATCGTTGAGAAAGTCAATATCTGTGAAACGGCTACAGGGGAAATAAGCAGTGCAAACAGCTCGGTACTTCACAACAATACGGTTGGTCTATTACATAAAGAAGAAAATCCGCTGGGGCTCATTCAGCACTACGAATATGATGGAGAGGGAAATAATACCGCTAAGATTTGTTTTGACAATAATAAAATAAATTATAGTTATTACCCCAACAGAAAGTTAAAACAAAAATGGTATCAGGAAATCGATGGTAGTACGCAAAAAATTAATTACGAATATTATGACAATTGCGACTATGTAAAATCGATCAGGAATGCCAATAATGAGGCCATCGCCTTTGAATATGAACCAGACGGCAAGGTGACAAAGATTACCTACCCGGACGGCAGAACCATCCAATGGAAATATGACAACGAGAAAAACTGTCTCGATCACATCATAGACGCGGCTGGGAATATAATAAAATATAGCTATGACAATTATGGACGCCTGTGTGGCATTACCAGCCTGGATTTCGGCGTTGTATTAACTTATTTTGACAAATCTTTCGACGCAAGCAATAGCGGCCGGCTTCAAACAATCCAATATTCCAATGGCATGCTGCTTTCCCTGAGCTACAACGGGTATAGCATGATGAAGGAAATAAAAGTAACGAACACTAAAAACACCACGCTGCTAAAGGTAGGCTATGAATATAATGAGAATAATAAAACAATAAGGGCCATTTCCTATTCATCGGAAACATATAACAGCCTTGATGTCAACCATGTTTCAAACTATACGTACACATCAACAGGGAAATTGGTCTCTGAGTCCATCACCCAACTGAATGGAGAAAATATTAACTCCGTAATCTATACCTATGATGCAGCTGGCAATGTACTGACGAAGTCGACATCCACTACCAAGGGGACTGACCTAATACTTTATTCTTATGATACCGACAACAAACTATTGAGCATTAAAGATGGGGCAAATACCCTTAAGCCGCTTTACGATACCAATGGAAATATGATCGCGGACGGATATGGGAATACCTATGCCTATAATAGCCTGAATCAATTAATTAGTTATACAGATGCCAAGCAGGTCAAATCGGTCTATACCTATTATCCCAATGGCTTAAGAAGATCAAAAAAAGTGGCGGATTCGGCGGAAGTAGTCTTTTATTATGACCATGATAAGGCGCCGAATATCATTAACGAGATACAGGGTGACATAACAGCCAGTTATGTATTACTCGGATCTCTCCGGTATATCCGGATCATCAAAGATTTAAACGGAACTACGCCGCAATTTATCATTCATGACAAAAAAGATATTCTATTAACAATAGACCAAAATGAGGAAGCCATATCGACTTATGATTATAGTGCTTATGGAAGTGACCGGTCTCTGTCCCTGAAAAAAAATTCGGTGTCTTTTACCATTTATGCCAACCCTTTTAAATATGCCCATGAATATCAGGATTTAGAATCAGGTTTGTATTATTTACGCGCCAGGTATTATCTACCCCATATCATGCGCTTTATCAACCGAGACAGTATCCAAATTTTTAACCATTATAGTTATGCGGATGGAAACCCTGTGATGATGACCGATAAAACGGGCCATACACCCTGGTGGAATTGGCTACTCACCGGTATTACCGTTTTGTTTACCGCCATTATAACAGTGGTTAGTTTTGGAGCTGCTGCACCCGCAGCAGCGGCTGCGGATGCTGCTGAAATTGGTGGAATAGCCGCAGATGCTGGAGTGTCGGCCGCAGAAGCAGGTGAAGTGGGTGGGGCTGCCATTGAAGGATCGGCAGAATCAAGTGTAATCAATGCCTCTGAAAATGTAGCCAGTCAATTAAGCACAGATGCATTGCCTGGCCAAGGGGGATTTGATCCCGCAGCACAGACGCTCTGGCCTAATGAAATCAATCCAAATGGACTGAACAATAATTGCTTTTTCTGTACCGCCGCAAGAGCAATGGACGAAGCAGCTCCTGATGTTGCCGAATATTTAGGCATGGAGGAAGGATGGATGCCTGATCATCTTGCAGGACAGGCCTTTTATCGGCTTAACTTAAGTGAAACAGGGGATTTTGACCTCGCTACTGATAATGCTGCGGAAGCATTTGATTTTATGGCGCAGCAGGAACCAGGCACTCGTTTTGGATTTAATTATCAAACTGGCGGAAACGTGGGCCATTGGATAAATGCGGAATCAGAAGGCCCTGGAAATGCGGTATCTCTATTTGATGCACAATCGAATAGATCAATATTTGGAGACCCAATGCGATGGCCTAATGGATATTACCGGGTAATTCGATTTATTGATGGAATGAATTTGATGGATAATTAAACCGCATCCTCCACCCACCCCAAATACCCCTCCATCTGCGACACCAGGTAGTATGGCAGGTTCAATAATTGCACCTTCTTGCCCCCCGGGGTGGTGACGTTGGTTATCTGGAGTTCTCCGGCATTAACCCTTACTGCCAGGTTGTGGGAGGTCATATCCATGAATTGGAATAGCGAGCGCAACTTGCCTGTGGAACCTGACTTGACCTCAATAGGCACCAACTTTTCCCTAAACTTGTAGAGATAATCTACCTCAGCGGAAGAAGTCGTTTTCTCACGCACCCAGAATGCCAAGCCGTGCAAGGCGCTAAACTGACTGGCCAATAATTCCTGGCCCGTGATATGCTCAATGATGGTTCCTTTGTAAACATGACTCAGATCGGTTGACCCAATTATTTCCTGCCGTACCCCAAGAAAATAATTCAACATACCCGTATCCAGCACATGCAGTCTTGGCGATTTGCCTACATCTGGCAACAAGGGAAGAATTGCACTGGTTTGAGGATAAACGAGATGAATCAAAAGGGCCTTCTCCAAAGCCCTTAACGCCCCTCCCATCTCCCGGGATTTATAGGATGAACTTCCAAAATTCTGAAACTTAATCCGCTTGCCGGCCTCCGAAAAACTAGAACGGATAGCATGCCGTATATGGTCAACCTGTGAACCGCGATGCGCGTATTTGTAATAAAATTATGGTAATCCACCCGTTTCATGTCACAAAATTACCCCATTTCCCCCTCCTCTACCATTTTCCTCACCAGCCCCATCCCCGCCAGATTCCCCATGGCAACGGCATTGGCCACCGTTCGCATGCGAGAGGCATTGTCACCAATGTCATAAAGCCCTTTT
>JAYRZH010000007.1:0-63651 GCA_041916555.1 Chitinophagaceae bacterium
AGTGTGAGCTATTAGCTTTTAGTTCTTATTATTAAGTAAATTCTAAAAATTATTTTCTCTGCGTAACTCCGCGTCCTCACGTTCTCTGCGGTAAAATCATAATCATGCTTAAATTTCTCCTTCCCCTCCTCCTGTCCACCTCGCTCTACGCCCAGGAATGTGAAGTACTCCACCCCGACCTGAAAGGCACCTACACCGGTGACTGCAAAAAGGGCAAGGCCCATGGACATGGTAAAGCCGAGGGAAAAGATAAATACGAAGGTGATTTTAGAAATGGTTTGCCCGATGGCAATGGCACTTATACCTGGGACAATGGAAATCAGTATGCCGGTGCCTGGGCAAAAGGGAAGAAAGAAGGCAAAGGGAAAATGACCTTTAAGGTAAGTGGCCGCGACAGCCTGGTAGAGGGCTATTGGAAGAAGGATGTGTATGTGGGCAAGCATGAATTCCCCTATACCATTTATGCCAAAAGCAAATCTGTCGGAGAAGTGGAGGTGGAATACATCAAGGACGGCTTTGGCCAGATCACGTTTTTTATCCAAAATACCTCCGGCGGCGCCTCGGGCATTGGCACCACGGGAGACCTGGCCAAATACAAGGTCGATGAGGTACAGTTACAAACTGGGGCCTATGGCCGCCTGTATTACAATGATAACCATACGAAAAAAAGCGAGTCCATTCTCACGGACATGCGCCTTCCCTCGCGGATGAAAGTGGTGATGGGCGGCGAAAATATCGAGATCGAATTTCATGAAAAGGGGAGCTATAAGGTGACAGTGACGATTAATGAGTGAGAAATTGGTTTCTCGCAGCGCACGCCAAGAGGACTGCGGGCGCAGCGGCTGAACTTAATCCGAGAATAGTAAGGCCGTAGCGTCCGTTTTGTTCTTGGCGTGCGCTGCGAGAAACCTAAAGACCAATACTCTTTTTTTCCAATTTAATGCAACAATTCCCCCCTGCATTTTGTCTTAACAATAGGATAAGATAAATACCATAAAAGTGGTATAGTTTTTACTCCGTTCTTCTTGTAGCTTGCACCAGCATTTGATAATTGATTAAACCGATCCCGGATGAAACGAATGATCTACACCCTCATCATTGCCCTGATCCTGACCGGAGGCCTTTTTGTAGGCATGGTCAAAGGACAGGAAGCCCGAACCAAATGGGTCTCCCGTATGAAAGGGAGGCTGGATACCACCCCTGCCCAAAAGCAACCGGCCCCGGATGAGGTGGTGTTGGATGAGATTGAAATGGCGTCCTTTCACAGTATTTAAAAAAAGCGGGATCGCTTTGAAAATTTAATCCGCGTCCTTCCCCATAAAATAATCCGTTTCCCTTACTTTTGCACCCCGGGTTCAAACCCGGTTTTTTTGTGCCCTGACGGTTGCCCCGGCTCTTAAATTCAAACCCAAAATGCCTAAAGACGCGTCCATCCAGTCAGTCCTCATCATTGGTTCAGGTCCTATCATTATTGGCCAGGCTTGCGAATTTGATTATTCCGGCACCCAGGCCGCCCGTAGCCTCCGCGAAGAGGGGATCAAAGTCATACTGATCAACAGCAACCCTGCTACGATCATGACCGACCCCATGATGGCTGACCGGGTTTATCTCCTGCCCCTGACCGTGGAGAGTATTGAACAGATACTCCAGGAAAACCAAATCGATGCCGTGTTACCCACCATGGGTGGTCAAACCGCCCTCAACCTCGCCAAGGAAGCCGAGGACCTGGGTTTGTGGAAACAGTATAATGTCCGCCTGATCGGGGTGGATATCAAAGCCATCGATAAGGCCGAAGACCGGGAAAAATTCCGCCAGTGGATGATCCAGTTGGGCATAACCGTGGCCCCGGCCAAAACGGCCAACTCCTTCCTGGAAGGAAAAGAATTTGCCCAGGAAATCGGGTTCCCGCTGGTTATCCGCCCCTCCTTTACCCTGGGTGGTACCGGTGGTGGATTTGTACACGACAAAGACGACCTCGACGAAGCCCTCAACCGTGGCCTGCAAGCCTCTCCCATCCACGAAGTACTGGTGGAAAAAGCGGTATTGGGATGGAAAGAATTTGAACTGGAACTACTCCGCGATTCAGCCGATAATGTTTGTATCATCTGCTCGGTGGAGAATTTCGACCCCATGGGGGTCCATACCGGTGACTCCATCACCGTGGCCCCGGCCATGACGCTCAGCGACACCGCCATGCAGTTGATGCGGAATACCGCCATCCGCATGATGCGCGACCTCGGGAATTTCGCGGGTGGCTGTAACGTACAGTTTGCCCTCAACCCCGAGAATGAAGAGATCATAGCCATTGAGATCAACCCCCGGGTGAGCCGCTCCTCCGCCCTGGCTTCCAAAGCCACCGGCTACCCCATTGCCAAAATAGCGGCCAAACTGGCCATTGGTTATACACTTGACGAACTGGAAAACCAGATCACCAGGACCACTTCGGCCTATTTTGAACCGGCCCTGGACTATGTGATCGTCAAGATCCCCCGCTGGAATTTTGACAAATTCAAAGGCGCCAACGATACCCTGGGTCTCCAGATGAAAAGTGTGGGTGAAGTGATGGGTATCGGTCGCAGCTTTACCGAAGCCGTGCAAAAAGCCTGTCAGAGCCTCGAAAATAATGCGGTTGGACTTGGCTACTATGGCAAAAGCCTGATGCATGCGGATGACCTGCTGGAATATATCAAAACCCCCAAGTGGGACCGCATCTTCCGCATCAAAGACGCCCTGATGGCCGGGGTTTCGGTCAACACCATTTCCAAAGCCACCAAGGGTATCGACCGCTGGTTCCTGTATGAAATCCAGAAGATCTGTGATATTGAAAAGGAACTGGGGGAATACGACCTGGAAAGCCTGCCGATCGATTTACTCAAGAAAGCCAAGATCCACGGCTTTAGCGATGAGCAGATCAACCGGATCATCCAGCACGGGAATGAAGAAGATATTTACGAAAAAAGAAAAGCTGCCGGTATCACCCGCGTGTATAAAATGGTAGATACCTGCTCGGCAGAATTTGAAGCCAAAACCCCCTATTTCTATTCCACCTTTGAAGAGCGCCCCCTGGGTAACCCGCAGGTAAGCTCCAATGAGTCAAAAGTGTCTGACAGAAAAAAGGTGATCGTTCTTGGCTCAGGTCCAAACCGCATTGGCCAGGGTATCGAATTTGATTATTGCTGTGTGCATGGGTTGCTGGCCCTGAAAGAATGTGGGTATGAAGCCATCATGGTGAATTGTAACCCCGAGACCGTATCGACCGACTTTGACATGGCCGATAAACTATACTTCGAACCGGTTTATTGGGAGCACCTCTGGGAAATCATCGAACATGAACAACCCTATGGTGTGATCGTGCAATTGGGTGGTCAAACTGCCCTGAAACTGGCGGAAAAACTGCATGAAAAAGGCATTCGGATCATCGGCACCACCTTCGACAGCATGGATATAGCCGAAGACCGTGGCCGCTTTAGCGATATGCTAAAGAGCATGGATATACCCTACCCCGACTATGGCACGGCCTATGATGTGGATGAAGCCATTGAAGTGGCCAACCGGGTTGGTTATCCGGTATTGGTACGCCCCAGTTATGTTTTGGGTGGACAGCGTATGCGGATCGTATTGAATGATGATGAATTGGAAAAAGCGGTTATCAGCCTGCTTAAACATATTCCCGGCAACAAGATCCTGATCGATCATTTTCTTGACCGCTGCCAGGAAGCCGAGATCGATGCCATCTGCGATGGAGAAAAATTCCATGTCATGGGTATCATGGAGCATATTGAACCCGCGGGTATCCATAGCGGGGATAGCAATGCCGTATTACCTTATTTCAACCTGACACCGCTGGAGGTACAGGATATGGTGGATTATGCCAAGAAGATCGCCCTGCAGTTAAAGGTAAAAGGCCTGATCAACCTCCAGTTCGCGATCAAGGAAGGAAAGGTATATGTGATCGAAGCCAACCCCCGCGCTTCGCGCACCACGCCTTTTATCGCCAAAGCCTATCAGAAGCCCTATCTCAACTATGCCACCAAGGTGATGCTGGATGAGATCAAGGTTTCGGATATCCCCGAGGAGAAATTCCTGGATGGATTTGCGATCAAGGAGCCCGTGTTTAGCTTTAATAAATTCCCCAATGTAAATAAGGAACTTGGACCGGAGATGAAATCCACCGGTGAAGCGATCCGGTTTATCAAAAACCTCCGCGACCCATATTTCAGACAGTTGTACAAGGACAGGAGTATGTACTTAAGTAAGTAAGCCGGACTTCAACCTACACCTCCGCAATCCCATTCCTGATCGCGTACATCACCAGCCCCACCCGGCTATGGACTTTTAATTTGGCAAAAAGGGCCTGGCGGTAATCATCGATGGTACGCGGACTAAGGTGCATTTTTTCCGCTATTTCCTTATAGGAGAGTTCAGAGCAGGTATGCCGGAGAAATTCTCTTTCCCTTTCATTTAGCACCAGTTCAACCTCGGCGCTGTCGGAAGCATTGTTAAGCCCGGTCACCAGTTTGGTAGAAACATACTCCGAGAGATAGACATTCTGCTGGTTGATGGCATCCAGGGCTTTTCTCAATTCATCAGGATCGGTATTTTTTAACAGGTACCCACGGGCCCCAAGCCGGAACATCTTGATGATGGTTCTTTCATCGCTGAGCATCGACAAAACAAGCACTTTAATAAAGGGGTAATTCTTGTGCAGCCACTGCGTGGTTTCAAAACCATCCATTTCAGGCATGTTCACATCCAGCAAAACGATCTCCGGCACCAGGTGTTGCTGCACTTTTTCTTTAAGCTGTTTTCCATTATCCGCTTCAAACAGTACGGTATATTGGTCAAAGGTATTGACCAGTCGTGACAGGGCCGACCGTAACAGGACATGGTCATCAATGACCGCGACCGGTATCTTTTTGACGATCTTCTTCATTTACTTTGATATGGCAGGTGAGCCTGGCAGGATGATCTCAACACGGGTGCCAGCCCCGGGGTAGCTTTCCATAGTAAGTTTGGCGCCAATCAGGTGTGCCCGGTTAAAAATGCTTTTCAACCCGACACCCTTCCCGGCGGCATGGGTTTCTTTTTTGGCCTCCACGTCAAAACCCATTCCGTCATCACTCATTTCCATCCTAAAGGTACCATCCTCTTCATAATGTAGCGACACGGATACATGGGTAGCCTGGGCATGTTTGAGGGTATTGTTCAACAATTCCTGAAAAATCCGGAACAGAAAAACGGCTTTTTGTTCGCCAAAGGTGAATTCCTCACCGGTGGTTTCAAAATTCACATTGACCAACCCGGCATGCTGGATGGAAGCCAGTTCAAACCGGATCGAATCCGTTAGCCCCACATCATTGATCCTGTCGGTGTGCATGCTCTTGGTGATATCCGAAAGGTCAGAAATGGCTTTGTTAAGAACTTTCTGCGAGTGCAGGGCGATATCAAAGGAGGGGTGCGATTTATCAAGCTGGATGGCAGCCAGGGATAATTTTACCACCGACAACATCTGGCCAATATTATCATGCAGTTCCTGCGCAATGGTCCGCAGGGTATTTTCCTGGATCTCCAGTTGGGAGCGAAGGATCTCCTCATCATACTTCAATTTGATCTGTGTCATCTCCCTCTCATGAAGATGCCTGCTGCGCTGATATAGAAAGGCGACCGTAACAATGAACCCCACCAGTAAGAGGCCCAGAATGATCCCTACAATGACTACAAAGTATATTTCCGGGTCCTTATGCATATAAAGGCGATAGTGAACAATGAATAGAGAAAAATATTAAGGATTATACTAACGGTATCCAAATTCTTGATCAGGATAGGGGCAATATTGGCCCATAAGTTTACCAGACCATACAAGGGAAACCCACATATATAAAAGAAAAGCAGGCCAGAGCAAATCCAAAAAAAAGGATTCGTGAGCAAGGGCTCTGATTTTGGTAACCGCAATAAATCCAAAAAATACAAAATACAGAATGATACAATCAACAAACTTCCAACTGAAAAACTAATCGTGTGAAAGATATCACGTCCCTGGATAAACTCAATGTTAATTATGGCAAAGGCAAGAAATATAGGGATCAGTGCATATATAATCTTCTTTACACGATTATTAGATTGTGATTTGGCCAATATAAACAGGTAAAAAGCGATCTCATAAGTGGAAAAGTAGTTATAGATGGGAATGTTATTCTTGCCTGATTCCCATAAGTAATTACACCACAACTCGGCTGCCAGCGTAATAAATAAAAAGATGGGGAATAATCGAAGGACCCGGTGCTCGGGTTTGATCTTAAAAAAAAGTGAAAGGCTTACCACAAAACAAATACATATACCATAAATATAGGCCGGCAACATAAAGTAGTTCCTCCGATGGGTGCAAAATAGGATTATAAAAGGGAAAACCTCCCGTTTGGGAGGTTTTTCAACTCGTTGCCGGGAGCTTGTTTCCCGCAGAGAATGGCAGGGTAATTACACGATCACCATACCCTCATCCCCTTTGTCAACCAGCAGCACGCCCAGGTCTTCACCCTGGCCACCGCCTTGTTGGGTACAAGTGGGAGGGCAAAGGCGGCCAATATTGTAGGCCAATACCGTATTTCCTTTTTCGGTTGTGATGTACAGGTCCTTGTCGGCTTCTCCTGTGGGTGTGTCTTTACGACGCGTGGCCACCATCACAATGGTCTGACGACCGGCATACAAAGGATTACCGGAATAATCGTGGCCATAAGCCCCAAAATACATCCGGATGCCATCCCCACCCTCTTGTTTTACGGTAGCCAGGAACTCTTCCAGCTCCTCCACGCTATACCATACACTCAGTGAATCTTCTTTTCCCAGGCGCTTGCTATTATGAACCCAACGCTCCTGTTTGTAATTGCGCACCACCGCATCAACATGACTTGTGTTTACAAAATTTCCTGCCTTTAAGGCTTTTTTTTCAATAGTCACCATAGTTTGTTTTTTTAGTTGTTTTTAAATCTGAACCTTGACCTAAAACTATGATGCTTATTAAAGCAAAAACCTTAGCAAGTTAATGCTAATCAATGAATTATAAATTATATATATTTATAACATGAAGGAAATCAACCGGCTGTATTTTTTTAGTGTAGAGTAACCCGTGAAAAGAGGGAGAATAATCCAGTTGTTTCATGGCAAATGTACCGGGAAAAAAATGAGAAAAAACCTCGGTTTCCACGAACCAGAAGATGAATTACCGCGGGGTGACAAACTTGTTTATAAAATACCGGGTCTTGGGTATTTTATCTGCCCTCTGCATTCAAGACCTTTACCTCGCATTGGTATTCTTCACTCCTAAATATTTTTTTATGTCCAGGCGAATTGTTTTTCCCTTCCTGTTTATCCTCACACTGATCGCGGGCCCGCTGTCAAAGCTGAATGCCCAAAATTGTGATCCGATCACCAGGAGCCAGCTACGCGAGATTCTGGTACAACTGGGTTATGAAGTTAAAGACCTGGAGAAAACCCCGGGCAAAGAAAAATATGAAGTGATGCACAAAACCAGCAGCTTCAA
This sequence comes from Chitinophagaceae bacterium, assembly GCA_041916555.1. Classification (GTDB taxonomy): domain Bacteria; phylum Bacteroidota; class Bacteroidia; order Chitinophagales; family Chitinophagaceae; genus SpSt-398. The sequence goes on from JAYRZH010000007.1 coordinate 7,538, forward strand.
TGTGCCGGTTGGCTATGAGATCAGCGCCAGCACCAATTATATCTGGCTTACGGTTAACCTGGGACCCAAACCCCTGGAATCTTCTTCCAAAAACTACCAGCTTCTTCACCAAAATGCCGTCATACAGCCCTGCCAATTCTATACCTCCGATAGCGGAAACCTGATGCTGGCCCTGGCCATCGAAAACAGGGGGGTCACCAATGCCATGATCAGGACCAAATCGGATCTTATCGCCGCAAAAGTGGGTGAAACCAGTACTTACTGGCAGGGTAATTAGGTCGCATAAGCCCTGTTTTCCGGCATGGGCCCCTGGCCTAGTTTTACAAACCCATGCCCCACTGGAAACAAATACCCTTTGTCAGGTTACTGCCCTTTTTTATTGCGGGTATCGCCCTGCAGTGGAATGTCCATATCCCTATTCCTGTTATTTCCTGGTTGGCATCCGCTTGCCTGTGTGGCCTGTTTCTATTTTCCCTGTTACCACCGGGTAAGCAATTTACCTGGCAATGGCTGCCTCCAACCGCTGTTTATTCCCTGCTTTTTGTCACCGGGCTCCTGGTCATGGAATGCCGGCAACAACCTGCCCGCATGGGCATGGCTTTTTGGCCCCCCGGGAATTATGTCCTGCAACTGGATGGTAACTGGAAAGAAGGACCCAGGTCATTTAAAAACACCGCGCGGGTTCTTCACCAGGGCAAAAGTATCAGGGCCTGGCTTTATACACCCAAAGACAGCCCCTTTCTGCAAATTAAACCCGGGTCCTGGCTCCTGGCCAACCTCTCGCCAAAAATCATCTCCCCTCCCGCCAATCCCGGTTGTTTTGATTTTAAAACGTACAGCCTGCGCGAGGGTATCACCCATCAGCTTTATTTAAAACAAGATCAGTTTCGATTGATTAAAAGGGGTGAGCGCAAAGGCCTGGCTGCTTTATTCAATCATGCGCAGGTAAGGATACTGGCCATCCTTCGAAAAGCGATACCCGATAAAAAAGAAGCGGGATTGGCCGAGGCTTTACTGATCGGGTATAAGGACGATCTGGACAAAGAAATGGAATCGGCCTATGTGCAAACCGGTGTTGTACATATCATCGCTATTTCAGGCATGCACCTGGGATTGATCTATGGCCTGCTGCTATTGATCTTTAACCCGGTTAAGCATAACCGGTATGGCCGATGGGTTAGGACAATCTGTATCATAGGGGCGCTTTGGTTTTTTAGTATTTTGGTGGGTGGCTCTCCCTCTGTGCTTCGGTCTGCCGTCATGTTTTCAGCCATTCTGATTGGCGAAGCGATTGGAAGAAAAGGATATGCCATTAACAGCCTGGCCTTCTCCGCTTTTGTCTTGCTTTGCTACCAGCCATACTGGCTGGGGGATATAGGCTTCCAACTCAGTTTTGCCGCCGTTCTCAGCATCCTCCTTTTTTACCAACCTGTTTACCGCCTTTGCTATTGCCGTTGGTGGCTAAGCGACATGGTATGGAAATTAACGGCTGTTACCCTGGCCGCACAAGCGCTTACCTTCCCTCTTTGTGTCTATCATTTTCATCAATTCCCCACCTGGTTTTTGGCAGCCAACCTGGTGGCCGTTCCACTATCCAATATCATTCTGCTGGGTGAAATCGGGCTTTGTGCCCTCTGGTACTGGGAGGATGCACTGTCTGCAGGCGGTTTCATAATCACCCATCTAATCCGGTGGATGAACCAATGGGTGTCATTTGTCAACCAATGGCCCGGATCGGTATGGGAGCCCTTGCAGATTTCCTGGAGCCAGGTTATCTTTCTATACATCCTTATCGGCCTTACTTTACTCGGGATAGATTTTTATCATAAAATAAAATGGATGGCCTTGGTTGCTATCCTTTTTTTTTCGGAAAGGGCCATTTCCTTTTATTGGGCCGGGAAGAAAGAACGGATCATTGTTTACGCTATTCCCAATACCCGGGCTATCGACATACAATGGGGCCGAAATTATTATTCTATCTGTGATTCCGCCGCCAAAAAAAATACCGGCACCTGGTCCTTTCAGATCCGTCCGGCTCGTATAAAATACAGAATGACCCGGCAGCATTCACCTGACACAACAGCCATTCTCCGTATAAACTGGCCTGGGAAAAAAATCGGCTTCCTTTCCAATCACCAACAATGGCCGGGAATGGCGGACAGTTCCTGTCTTGATGTCCTGATCGTATCCCATAGCCCTCCCCTGTCCAATTACCGGCACTTATTAATGAATACCCCGCCAAAACGGGTGGTTCTTGACGCTTCAAACTCCTACAAATGCCTTCGTGAGTGGAAAGGGATATTAGAAACCCTGTCAGTTCCCGTTCATGATTGCCGCGAGCTTGGCTATTGGGAGGAAAGCTGAGTTTTATACTTAACAGTCCACTTTTGCCAACCCGGTAAATTCATCTAAATTTGCGGCTTCTCTAACCTCGCCTGCCTCATTTTTTACCATTATGAAGAAGACTATTCAATCAGCGCTGCTATCCGTATTTTACAAGGACGGCCTCGAACCCATTGTTAAGCAACTGGAAAAACTCGGTGTTACCATTTACTCCACCGGGGGTACCCAGCAGTTTATAGAAGGGTTGGGGGTAAAATGTGTGCCGGTAGAATCCGTTACCTCTTATCCCTCTATCCTGGGTGGACGGGTAAAGACCTTGCACCCCAAGGTATTTGGGGGAATCCTGGGGCGCCGGGATAATGAAACCGATATCCGGGAAATGGAGGAATATGACATTCCGGCCATCGACCTCGTGATCGTAGATCTCTACCCCTTTGAGGAAACTGTAGCCAATACAAGCGAAGAAAAGCTGATCATTGAAAAAATCGATATCGGCGGACCCTCCATGATCCGCGGGGCAGCCAAGAATTTCAAAGATGTATTGGTGATCGCCTCAAAAAATGATTATGCTTCCCTTGAGCAGATCCTCCGTGACCAACAAGGCGAAACCAGTTTGGAAGAAAGAAAAGCCTTTGCCGCCCGGGCCTTTGAGATCTGCGCCCATTATGATGTGGCCATTTCTCAATACTTTACCCCTACAGGTGGGCAATATTATCTAAACTCCGTACCCGGACCCAAGATCATGCGCTATGGAGAAAACCCTCACCAGCAAGGAGTATTCTATGGCGACCTGAGCCAACTCTTCAATCAACTCCATGGAAAAGAATTATCGTATAATAACCTGGTGGATGTGGATGCGGCTGTTGAACTGATCCGTGAATTTGAAGAACCCACTTTTGCGATCATCAAGCATACCAATGTATGTGGAATAGCCCAACGCGCAACCGTTAAGGATAGTTGGGATGCCGCCCTGGCCGGTGACCCGGAAAGCGCCTTTGGCGGCGTTCTGGTCAGCAACCAGCCCATTGATAAAGCCACTGCTGATGCGATCAGTGAGATCTTTTTTGAGGTATTGATCGCCCCTTCATTTGAAGAGGATGCCCTGGCCGTACTTAAATCCAAGAAGAACCGCATACTGCTGGAACTTAAACCGCTGACAGGAAAAGAAAATAACAACAGTGCCAGGACCCTGCTGAATGGGGTATTGGTACAGAACAAGGATAAAGGCAATTATGAAAAATGGGATGAGATCGGAGGCCGTATTTGCACTGATAATGAAAAAACAGACCTGGCCTTTGCCAACCTGATTTGCAAACACCTGAAATCAAATGCCATTGCCCTGGTCAAGAACCGGCAATTAATTGGTAAAGGTTGCGGTCAGACCAGCCGTGTTGACGCCCTTCGTCATGCCATCGAAAAAGCAAGGCAATTTAATTTTGATCTTCATGGGGCTGTCATGGCCAGTGATGCCTTTTTCCCCTTTGATGATTGTGTAAAAATGGGTCATGCCGAAGGTATCCTGGCTTATATCCAACCCGGTGGCTCCATTCGTGATAAGGATTCCATTGATTATTGTGTGAGCAACGGGCTGGCCATGGTGATGACCGGCATGAGGCATTTCAGGCATTAGTGTACCTTGCTGTCCGGATTTTACTGACCGATACCTGCATACTTAACTTGTCTCCTTTAACGAAATACCAACCCACTTCCTCCCGCGGTAAAGCATTATTTGCCCTTGCCCTGGTATGTTTTTTCTGGGGTACCACCTGGCTGGCCTCCCGTAAGGGAGTGGAACACATGCCTGCCTTGCAACTGGCCGGTATCCGGCAATTGATTGGGGGTGGCATCTATGTTGGCTGGTTTATTTATAAAGGTTTTCCCTGGCCAAAGGGCAAAGACTGGGGACCTATCCTGATCCTGAGTTTTCTCAATTTCATTATTGCAAACGGTTTTTCTACCTGGGGGCTCGAAGGGATTCGCTCGGGCGGCTTAGGCTCCATTATCGGTGCCATTTTCCCGCTATGGCTCGTGATCATCGGGTTGTTTAATGATAAAACAAAAATGCCGGTCATGGCCATTATTGGTCTGATACTTGGTTTTGGCGGTGTCTGTGTCATTTTTATCGAACACTTTAATGATTTCTTTAACCCCGCTTTTCTGAAAGGAATCATCCTTTCCCTGATCGCCACCCTGGCCTGGGCTTTTGGAACCTTGTACACAAAAAAACAAGCCAATCATTTCAACGCGTATTTCAGCCTGGGTCTCCAGATGCTGATCTCGGGTATCATCCTCTCTATTATTGCCCCGCTTTCTGGTCGCGCCATTCCCCTTGGGCAGGTACCCTGGGAAGCCTGGGCATCCATCGCCTATCTCGTCATCTTTGGCTCTGTCGTTGCCTTTATTGCCTATCTCTACTCCCTGCAAAGACTGCCAACCGAACTGGCTTCCATCTATGCTTATGTCAACCCCATTGTGGCTGTTGCTTTAGGCGCCTTATTGTTTCATGAAAAACTGACCTTCTATATCGGGCTTGGTGGATTGATCGCCATCCTGGGAGTTTACCTGGTCAATCGGGCTTATAAATTAAAGTGACCCCCGCTTGCCTCATGGAGGATCTTGGCATAAGCCTCCCGCCAGTTGATAAATGTGGGATCAGTGCCCAGAAAATTATTGTGCCATATCATCACCATCATTCCATTTACATCACGCACCCGTTTTATATAACCCAAACATTCTTCCTTGGCCTGACCGGCTGTCCATTTCTGCTCAAAAAATGAATTGGCATCCATAAAACAGAAGGGATAGATCAGCAGCGGGGTACGTTCCTCTTTCTCCAGGTCATACCAGTAAAAAGCAGAGGACACCGAAGCCCGGAATCCATTGATACTTCCGTAGCCCATTGAATGGTCCTCCCGGATACCGGCGTCAATCAACCGGTGGTAAGAATGGGGTAGGTGAAAACGGATATAATGAAACCGGGAGATGGTCACCGGTTTTTCTGTCAATGTCTGCAATACTTGGATTTCTTCTGCCAGTAGTTCCTCCCTATCCCCGCTTTGCCAGGTTGGATGTACCCCTACCGGATATCGACCGGCCATCCGACGGATCAAGGATTGCATCAGCGGGTGCGAAGGGGGGATGGATTTGTCATAGCCCACCCGTCTTTTTCCTGCGTGAAAAAAATAAAGCGCCGGAAAACCGGCGGCCCCGTGTACTTCATCGATCCAATCATAGGCATCATAAGGATCCTGTTGTTTCCCCTTCAATACCATCCACCGCTCTTTAATTGCGGACAGGCGGCCCGTGAATAATGACCTTAAGTACCCGGCCCCATTTCTCCACCAACCCTTGCCACGATACGAGTACGCAATATCAATATCATAGGTAGGCAGAAGTTGAAATTGGCGTGAACGGAAGGAAAAGTCCGGAAACACCTGGTTCACTTTCTTTTTAAATTCCTCTATCCATTCATTCACCAGGGGACGATGTAAAAACCCATTTTGAAATGCAAGAGAATTTTGATGCGCGTACCGTCCATATTCATCCTTATCATGAGGAAGGTATTCCTCATACCGGCTGATCAGGAAAAAGCAAGCCGACAATAGATCAAATGGAATAGGGCCCGGTGTTGCAAAAAAGACAGGCATTGATTCCCATTCCTGCATGGTGATAACCTGTGCCTGAACACCTTTTTCAAACAAAAGCCCATGCGGGTGGATCCTGATTTCTTTATCAGCAATTGCCCTGGCACTGTAGTTCAATCTGGGGCCCTGGTAGTTTTGATAAGTGCGAGTATCGGTAGTGATCAGTAATGCCTCATTCAGGCATTCACCGCTTATGAATTCCGCGATATAGGTCAGCCGGGGAGATATGCGTTCACTAAAGAGGATCACGGGATGAAGTTAATCATCTGTTGCCGTATTTATCTTTCCAGAGTTGGTTAAACGAGCGTGCCGGAAACTCGATCTCACCCCGGGTTTCCTTCCAGCCTTTGATCAGGGAGTTGACCACTTTATTCCGCATACGCGAGCCACCAAAATTCATCAGCTTCCGGTTTAGCATGGCTTGTTTCCAAACCTTCCAGGCCATCTTCTCGGTAAAACCGGCTTCCCCGGCATCTACCGACTGGTGACGGTTTTCCAATAATAATTCGTGGAGGTTGATACGCACCGCACACACTTCTGTACAGTTACCGCAAAGGGAAGAGGCGTAGCTAAGGTGTTTCCATTCCTCTCTTTCCTTCAAATGCGGGGTTATGACTGAACCAATGGGGCCGCTATAGGTGGTTCCATAACTATGCCCGCCGATATTCTTGTACACCGGACAGGCATTCAGGCAAGCGCCACACCGGATACAGTAAAGGGCCTCCCGGGCTTTGGGATCGGCCAGGAGTTTGGTGCGGCCATTGTCAAGCAGGATCACATACATGTCGGTTGGGCCATCCGTTTCCCCCGCTTGCCTTGGACCGGTGACTACCGTATTATAAACCGTTATTTTTTGCCCGGTACCAAAGGTGGCCAACAAGGGCCAGAAAAGCTGCAGGTCACTAACCGAGGGAATCACTTTTTCTATGCCAACCACCACAATATGGGTTGAGGGGAAGGAGCAACTCAGCCTGGCATTGCCCTCGTTTTCGGTTACGGCTATACCGCCAATATCTGGTAAGATAAAATTTGCGCCGGTCACACCGATCTCTGCTTCTCTGTATTTCTCCCTCAGTTTCTCCCTTGCCACCTGGGTCAGTTGCTGGGGGTTGAGTTTAGGATCGGTTCCCAATTTATCCGCAAACAACCGGGCCACATCTTCCTTGCTCTTATGCATGGCCGGTGTTACGATATGATAAGGCGCCTCACCATCCAGTTGCTGGATATACTCTCCCAAATCGGTCTCTATGCTTTCAATTCCTTTTTCTTCAAGGAAATGATTCAGGTGAATTTCCTCGGTGACCATGCTCTTGCTCTTTACCAGGGTGCGACAGTTTTTCTCTTCGCAGATCTTCCCGATAGCCTCCAGGGCCTGCTGGGCATCTTCCGCCCATATCACTTTGGCCCCCCTTTGGGAGATCCTGGCTTCAAACTCTTCCAGGTACCTGTCCAGGTTCTCCATCGCCTTCCATTTGGCGTTCTTGGCTTTTTCCCGGGCTATGGCCAGATCAGCATACTGACTCTTGCCCTGGGGCACAACGGCATTGTATCGTCCGATATTAAAATTGATCGTCCGGCGATGGCTGCGGTCCGCCGCTTTGATAGCGCTTTTCGCAAGAAAGGAGGCTGCGTTTTCGGACATGAAACAAAGATAAAACAGGATAGGGACATTTTGGTGGACCACAGGTTTTTCAGTGCAGAGAACATATTTACCGCAGAGAACAAAAGGACGCGGAGTTACGCAGAGATATAATGAGAGCTATTTGCTTTTGATATGCAATATTGTAAAATTATCTCTGCGGTCCTCTGTGTTCTCTTGTTCTCTGCGGTAAATATGCTCTCTTGTTCTCTGCGGTAAACTCAACTCTTTACCTGCATTTCCGCCGCCTGCTCCAGCGCCCCGTAAAACTCCTCCCCGTATTTCCGGATGATCGCTTCTTTCAAAAACTTGTACACGGGTAACTGTTCCTTCTCTCCCAGTTTACAGGCAGGGTTACAAAGTTTCTCGCGGGGTTCGTAGTTTAATCGTTCGTAATCACCATGTTTTCCCTGGTAGGATATGATGGGGTATAAGTGACAGCTAATGGGCTTTTTCCAGGGTATAAGGCCCTCGTAATAGGCTTGCTCAAAGGCGCATTTGATAAGGCCGTTTTTCTCCCGGATGCCATACACACAGATCTCGGAATCTTTTCCAAGCGTAGGGGTTACCCAGCCAAATTCTTTGTGGTAAACATATTTTCCCTTGCGTTCAATTTCTGCCAGGGAAGCATCGGTAAGCAGGTGCTTCACCTTTTCAAACATCTCGATCACGATATCTAGTTCCGCATCTTCCAGGGGCGCTCCGGCATCTCCTTCCTCACAACAACCCCCTTTGCACTTGGCCAGGTCACAGAGAAATTTCTTTTCAGCAATATCATCACTGATGATTTTATTATCAATTACGATCACGGAATGCGTTTGGACAAAGATAGTGAATAGGTGAATAGTGAGTAGTCAATTCACCATTCACCTATTCACCATTCCCCATTCACCTATCCCCCCTAAACCACCTCCTCACCCACGCTTTCCCTCTCGAGATACTCAGGCGGTTATGACTGGTGAGGTAATGGATTACTTTATGTTCCAGCCAATGATGGAGGGGCACCAGTATGGCGGCCAGGCCGATCATAAAGGCCAGGTCTTTCCAGGGTTCGCCCTCGGTAATGCCGTAAATATTCTTTTTAAATAAGAGAAATATAAACTCAAAGAACATAAGGAAGGCAAAGAACCCAATCAGGCGGATAGTGCCGGTTGAAACCCGGAACATGCCCAGCATGACCAGCACTACAAAGAGTACAGCGATACCAATGGTAATAGCCAGGTATTGGTAACGGTCACGCTGCTGTTTTTTGGTAAGTTTTTCGGCTTGCAACCGTTCCTCGCGTTGTTGCGCATCCGCTATTTGCAGTTGAAGCAGGTCTTCCTCCTTGCCCAGCTTCTCAAGGGAATCCTTGATCTTCTGGTGCAGGGAATTGTAGTAAAGCGCTTGTTTGTAATCTCCCGATAACTGGTAGGCGGAATCAAGTCGTTCGATGATCATTTTCTGCCACTCCAGGTTCTTGGACGCTTCAGCCGCATTCTTGGCAAGCAGGAGGGACTCTATCGATTTGGCATACTGACCCGATTTATTAAAATATGATGAGTACTGGGCAAAGAAATTCAATTTATTCCCATGACTGACCACGGTTTCAAAATATGGCCTGGCCTTTTCAAAATAAAAACCGGATGAATCCAGTTTATTCAGATCATTGTAAATGACCCCCAGGGCCTGGTCGATCACATAACTAAAACCCATGCGCTGGAGGTACTTCTTCAATTCTTCATTGGTGTTCAGGAACTGAAGCGCCTCGGCGGGGTTTTTGGAATCAATATAAAGGTTCAACAACCCGATATATCCCGGAATACGAAGCGGGTCAAATTTCAGGCTATCTACAATCCTTAAACCCTCGTTGTACGAGGATTTTGCCAATTCATATTCTTTCTTGGCGGTAAACAGCGTGGCAATAAAATTAAGGTCATTGACCAGGTTGTATTTTTCGCCGCCTTCCTGGGTGAGATACAGGATATTCTTTGCCTGCATGGCATAATCAAGCGATTTGTCGTAATTCTTGATTACATAAAAAAAGTCCCGGAGCTTGGTATAGCAACGCCGTTGTAGGGCCAGTTTTGAATTCTTGTCCTTTATCCTGTTACTCCCTTCGGCGAGGCGAACCGCGTTGAAATAATTTTTCAAGGCCAGCAGCTTCTCATCCTTGATCAGGTAGGCATCTCCAAAACTCATGTAACATTCTGCCTCCAGGCTGTCGCGCCCGGTATTGCCCACAATGGAAAAAGCCTGTGTGGTATAGTTTAACCCTTTATCAGCATCGGGTATCATATCATACACACTCGACAAAGCGAGGAGGGTAATGGCCTGTTCTTCCTCGAGTTTGCTTTCCTGGGCCAGTTTGAGGGCCTTTTCATGGTAGGAAATGGACAGATTGATATTCTCTTTCTTTCCCGCCATGTATGAATACCTGGTGCCGTTGTTCCGGTAGGCCCGTACCATTAATTTCCGGTCACGGGTAAACTCGGCAATTTCGATGGCTTTTTTCCCATAGCTATCTGCCTGTCGTTGATCGGTGGTCATTAGCAGGGAGGATATCCTGCCCAGTAAACGGATTTTTTCCGTGTCGGAGGTAGTTACAGCCAGTTTCTTTTTAAAACTGTCGATCACGGCAGTTTGCTGACCATACAGCAGGATGCCTTGCAGAAAAAAAATGATAAGGAGAAAACTTCGCATAGCAGGTAGGTTGGTAAATGAAATGGTCAATCTTTCCACTTCAGTGTATTGATCAGGTGCCGCATATCTTTGGCAAAGAAATCATTGACCACACTCAGGGAATCACTATTGGGTGTGGCGGAAAAATAGAGGGCCCCCCGGAGAAAATGCCTTGTGCTGTCGGTCAGAAAAAACTGATTGGCGGTTGCGGTATTTCCCAACAGGTTAAAATAAATGCCTTCTATTCCGTTTGGTGTTTTTATGACATCATACCGTATATCGGTGGCCTTGTACGTGTGTTGCTTAAACGACATCTGGAAAGCGTCGCTCACCAGGGAATCAAAATTATTCCGGCGGATATCTTTATAGCTCAGGTGGATACGGCCGTTATATCCGGGAAAATCCACATTAAGCCACCAGTCATTTTCGGTTTTTTCATCAAAGAAAAGTGTGTCACGGAGGATCTCTCCATATACCGGATATTCAAAAGTATAGGGGTAACCGGGTTGGTCAAACACCTGGTATTGCTTAGGGGGAAACTGAATTTTAAAGTACCCTCTTTTTTTAAAGGAATAGGGGCTGTTGCAAGCCATGATAAGCAGGAGGGCTGAGGCAAGGAAATACCAGGTCCGGGCTTTTTGCATAAAGATCATTCAGGTCGTTGAATTATGGTGATCTTGACTTTCTCTATTCGGTTTCGGCTGGTGTCCAGCACGGTAAATTGAAAATCGCCGGTGGGGACCACATCATTTACAGCAGGCAGTTCACCAGCCAGTTCCAACACCAGTCCGGCCAGCGATTCACTATCACCCTTCACGCCGTCAAAGGTATCGATGGGTAATTTCATGGACCGGCACACATCCGTGATCTTGGTTTTTCCTTCAAATACATAGGAACCGTCATCAAGACGGGTAAAGGAATTTTCTTCCTCATCAAATTCATCGCGGATATCACCAATCACTTCTTCGAGGATATCTTCCAGGGTAACAATGCCACTGGTGCCGCCAAATTCATCCACAACAACGGCAAAATGCACTTTGCGTGTCTGAAACTCGCGAAGCAGGTCACGGATCAGTTTGGTTTCCGGAACAAAATAGGGTTGCCGCACCAGGCCATGCCAGTCGTATTCACCACCCCCTTCCAAAAAGGGCAGTATATCTTTGGTATTGATCACTCCTACCACTTCATCGAGACTCCCCTTGTAAACCGGCAAACGCGAATAGTGAAGTTCTTCGATCTGGCGGATCAGGTTGGGAAATGGGGTATTGTATTCCACCCCGCTTACTTCCAGTCTTGACCGCATGATCTGTTTCACATTGATATTGCCAAATTTGACAATCCCTTTCAGGATATTCTTTTCCTCGACCGTGGTATCTCCATTGGCCGAAATATCAATGGCCTCGTCCAGTTGCTGCAGGCTGGTGATTTCCGAGCGGTTGGCCCCGAGGTGCCGGCCGATATTATCAGCCACTTTCACCATGCGCACGCTCAATCGGCGCAGGAACAAGTGAATCCCTTCCACGATCAGTACCGAGCCATAGGCAAACCGCAGGTTATTCTGTGTGGCCCATACTTTAGGCAATATGGTAACAAAAAAGATGAGGATGATCCCAATGATCGAAACACGGATCAGGAGTTCGATCAGGAACCCGGCGTCAAAATACACCAGGTCTATTTTCCCGAGGCTGCCATAAGGGAAATACTGCCTGATGATATAATTCAGCAGGATGATGATGGTGATATTGATAAAAGTGCCTGAAAGGAGAAGGGACGTATAAACCTGTTTTGACTCCCCCAGCAGGGTAATGATCTTTTTGGCCATCGTATGCTGTTTTGTTTTCAGCATATTGATGTCCTTCCGGGTCAGGGAAAAGAACGCTACTTCAGCGCCTGAGATCACAAAGGAAAGCGCGAGCAGGATAAGCAAAAGGACAAATAGCAGGTTGATTCCCTGCGTTGATGAATCCATAGATTATACAAAAATAAACGATTGGATGCACTCCTTAAAAGCTAAGGTCATCCGGGGAGGAAGCGCCCTGGTCGCCGCTGAATCCTTCCGTATCCGGTGTATGGCTGCCCCCTTCGGTGCGTTTGTCAAGCATGATGAGGTTATCGCCCACCACTTCGGTAGCGAATTTCCGGTTTCCGTCTTTATCGTCCCAGCTACGGGTACGCAAACGACCCTCAATATATACAAGGCTGCCTTTATGCAGGTATTTCTGTGCCAGTTCGGCCAATCCCCTCCAGAGAACCACCGTATGCCACTCGGTTTGTGAAACCAATTTGCCACTCCGGTCCTTGAATGTTTCCGTGGTTGCCAACGGGAATTTGGCAACGGCAATATTTCCTTCCAGGGTTTGTACATCCGGATCCTTACCCAGGTTCCCGATCAGCATTACTCTGTTAACGCCTCTCATACGCTTTCAGTTTTTCGAGTCAATACGATCCAATGTCTCTTAAAATTAATTTTTTTTATCGGGATTTCTCAAATCACCCATTTTTTAACACTAACGCCTGTCTGTCCAGTATTTGGCAATCAACCGGGGAAAAGCCAGTTCACCCGCCTTTTTCCGAGCTACCCATTGATAGCCCTTGATCTTTCCGGGCTTGGGGCCGGGGTCGATCTCAAAGAACCGGGCATGGATTTTCTGGTGACTGAGCACCTGTTCCTTCCATTCCGAAACCATACGCAGGGTGTATTTCCCGGGAACCAGCCAGCCTTCCTCCTCAGCCCTTTTCAATACGGCTTTGGGGGAAAGACGGTTGCCTTCTAACAAAGGAAACTCATACAAGTTGGCCCAAATATCCCTGCCCGTTCTTTTCCGCAATAAAAAACGGCCACCCGACTCGATAACGAGGTAGTCAAACCATCTCTTTTTTATCCCTGCCTTTTTATTACGAACCGGCCATTCATCAACCTTATCCTGCAAAAAGGCTTTGCAGGTGCGGCGAAACGGACATTCCCCGCAAAGGGGGGAAGCGGGTTTGCAAACCACGGCCCCAAAATCCATGATGGCCTGATTATATTCCCCCGGGGTGCTGGTATCCAATAACCGGTTGGCCAAGGCGGTGAAATACTTTTTGCCTTCGGTGGTATCTGTATTAATTGAAATCCCAAACACCCTTGCCAGTACCCGGAACACGTTTCCATCCACCACCGCATGAGGAAGATTAAAGGCAAAGGAGGCAATAGCGGCAGCGGTATAGGGACCAACACCTTTCAGGACAAGGATATCTTCATATACAGAAGGAAATTCGCCTTTTCTTTCCCGGGCTATATACCGGGCAGTAGCAATGAGGTTGCGACAGCGGCTATAATACCCAAGCCCTTCCCATAATTTATATACCCGCTCTTCCGGTGCCGCGGCCAGGTGCATGATCGTTGGAAAATGGGAGAGAAATCGGGTATAATAATCCCATCCTTGCTCCACCCTTGTTTGCTGAAGGATGATCTCACTAAGCCATATCCGATACGGGTCTTTCTCACCCTTCCAGGGCATTTGCCGGGTGTTTTTTTCCCGGTGCCATTTTAAAAGCCTGAGGGAGAATTGCTTATTAGGTTCCATGAAAAAAGGGGGCTTTCAGGGGGTTTTGACAATATTAAAACGGGCATTTTAGAGTACCAAAACAGGTTTTTTCAAAAAAAAGTTCATATCCTATTGACAATCACCGAATTTTGGCATATATTGTAAAAAAATAAACTGCTAAATCATTAAACAATGCGTAAAGCCGATTTGGTAAACCAGATTTCCGAAAAGACCGGCATCCCGAAAGTGGATGTATTGGTAACTCTTGAAACGATGTTCAAAGAGATAAAGGACTCGTTGTCAAAGGGAGAGAATATTTACATCCGCGGCTTCGGGAGTTTTATCACCAAGAAGAGAGCGGCAAAGATCGGTCGTAACATCAAGAAGAACATTGCCGTTCATATCCCCGAGCATTACATCCCTGCATTCAAGCCTGCCAAGGAGTTTGTGGCCGAGGTGAAGAAGATCACCAACCTGCCTGAAAATGCCGATGCAGACAAGGATGAATTGAGCTGATTGGTGGTACCTTTGCCGTCTAAATAGAACTACGTGAACAAGTACCAGTGGATCACGGCAGGAACGGCCGTCACCTTACTTATATTGATCTTTGCTTTTCGGGATGTTACACCGCCACGGAAAGCCGCCACAGCCAACCCTACGGCCATGGCCCCCTCGCTGAGCATGGATAGCATATTGGTCCATGCGAAGGAAGGACTAACCCCCGATCAACTAAACCGGATTTCCCTACTTGAAAAATCTGTCAGCCGGGGAGATGTGGCCGAGCAGCAGTTGCATATCTATCACCAACTGGCCCGTTTCTGGCAGGATACTGCCCGGAACTTCCTGGTTTCCACCTGGTATCGCGCAGAAGCCGCCCGGTTGGAAAATTCCGAAAAAAACCTCACCTTTGCCGCCCATTTGTTATTGGACAGCCTGCGGGAAGAAACCAATGGTTTGATCAGGCAATGGGAGGCCCTTCAGGCCAAGGAGTTATTTGAAAGAGCATTGAAAATCAATCCGAACAACGACTCAAGCAAGGTCGGTCTTGGAACGGTTTACCTCTTTGGTGGCATCAGCGAAACCCCCATGCAGGGTATCCAGATGATCCGCGAAGTAACCAGCCGCGACAGTACCAACGTTTATGGCCAGATGATGCTGGGTTATGGCTCAGCTTTATCCGGGCAATACGATAAAGCCACCGACCGTTTTGAAAAGGTACTCGCGATCGACAAGACCAATATGGAAGCCGTATTGATGTTGATCCGCATCGGTGAGGCCTATGAGAAAGAAGGAAAGACCAAGGAAGCAGTCAGCCTCTACGAAAAGGCCCTGCCCCTGTTGAGAGAAGACTGGAAACCAGAGTTGAAAAAACGGATTGAAGAACTAAAGAATTAACCCAACCTTATTTTATACTTTATTTATTTTAAAACATTTTAGTATGCCTTGTGGTAAAAAAAGAAAACGTCATAAGATCGCGACGCACAAAAGGAAGAAAAGACTGAGAAAGAACAGACATAAGAAGAAGAACAAGTAAGTAGTGCCCCTTCGGGGGCCATTTGCCTTCTTATTGCCGATTGTACGTCTACCCCATCCATTTGCCCCGATCTAATCCATCCCATCTACAACGTACAAATCGCCAGTTGATCGGCCTTATCGGTCCGTAACAAGTTTGGTATGACAAATTAATGTTCTATCGTGAACAAAGAACTCATTATTAATGCAGTGCCGCAGGGGGTTGAGATCGCGCTGCTGGAAGAAAAAAAACTGGTTGAGCTCCATAATGAAAAAACGGATGCAAGCTTTGCCGTGGGAGACCTTTACCTGGGTAAGGTAAAAAAACTCATCCCCGGTCTCAATGCCGCCTTTGTGGATGTTGGCTTTGAAAAAGATGCCTTCCTGCATTATACCGACCTCAGTCCTTATGCCCGCTCCCTCCTGAAATTCACCACCGCTTGCATGAATGACAAGTCGGAGGGGATCCTGGATTTTGGCAAGTTTGAAAATGAACCCGAAATCGTAAAAACGGGAAAGATCAATGAAGTACTGGGTG
Source organism: Chitinophagaceae bacterium (assembly GCA_041916555.1). Lineage (GTDB taxonomy): Bacteria > Bacteroidota > Bacteroidia > Chitinophagales > Chitinophagaceae > SpSt-398. The sequence continues at coordinate 23,402 of JAYRZH010000007.1, forward strand.
GCAAACCCCATATCCTCGTTCAGATCCTGAAAGAACCCATTGCCGCCAAAGGGCCCCGCCTCAGTTGCGAAATATCCCTGCCTGGCCGCTTTGTGGTGATCACCCCATTCAACAATATCGTAGCCGTTTCCCGGAAGATCCATTCCTCCGAAGAAAGAAAAAGGCTTCAGAAAATTGTAGAGGCCATCAAGCCCAAAAACTTTGGGGTGATCGTTCGTACCGCTGCCGAAGGCAAGAATACAGCCGAACTGCACGAAGACCTCTCCACACTGGTTGAAACCTGGAAAACCATCCAGCGCAACCTGAAAGGCGCCACCGCCCCCAGCAAGATACTCAGCGAGCAAACAAAGACCACTTCCATCCTCCGCGACCTGCTGAACGAAAGCTTCAACAAGATCGTAGTGAATGATAAAAACCTGTACAACGATACACGGGCCTATATCCAGCGTATCGCGCCTGAAAAACAGGACATCGTCTCCTTCTACAATAACGGGCAGCAGATCTTTGATCATTTCGGGATCACCAAACAGGTAAAAGCCGCTTTTGGCAAAACTGTCAACATGAACAGCGGCGCCTACCTGATCATCGAACATACCGAAGCCCTCCATGTAATCGATGTCAACAGCGGTTATAAAAGCGTAAGCAATAACCAGGAACAAAATGCCCTGGAAACAAACCTGGAAGCCGCCGATGAAATCGCGCGTCAGCTAAGACTCCGCGACCTGGGTGGTATCATCGTGGTGGATTTCATTGACATGAAACTGCCCGAAAACAAACGCCGGCTCATGGAAGCCATGGAAGGTTTTATGAAAACCGACCGGGCCAAACATGCTGTGCTCCCCATTTCCAAATTCGGACTCATGCAGATCACCCGTCAACGCATGAAACCCGAAGTAAATATCAATACCCAGGAAGTTTGCCCCAGTTGCCTCGGCACCGGCAAGATCTCTTCCACCATCATCCTGGAAGATGATATTGAAAAGAACCTGAACTATCTTTTCACCCATCAGCATAACCACCTCAACCTCGTGGTAAGCCCCATCATGTACGCTTACCTGACCAAGGGCTGGCTCTGGAGCATCAAATCCAAATGGAAACGACGCTTTAAAAAATCATTTACCATCACAGCCAATACCAACTATCACCTTACCGAGTTTCATTTTTATGATAAGAATGAGGAGGAGATAAAATTGTAGGGGGGGCAATGGTGGGTGGTGAATGGGTGAATAGGTGAATGGTGAATAAGTGAATAGGTGAATAAAATAAATAGAAAAAGGTCAATAGCAAATACTATTGACCTTTTTCTATTTATTTATTACAAATACTCACTTATTCACCACTCACCATTCACCTCTCAATACCCCGCATTCTGCCCAATCACGCCATTTGACGCGTCGATTTCGCGCTGGGGGATGGGGAATACCATTTCATTGGCATTGTAGGCAAAACCATCGGCGCTGTTTTTCAAGCGGCGCAGGTCGTGTACGGCCTGTCCTTCCTGGGCCAACTCGAGTTTACGCTCCAGTAAAATACCGGCCAGGGTCACGGTCGGGGAAGCGATACCGGCCCGGGAACGGGTCTGGTTCAGATCGTTCACCGGTGTATCACCCACGGTTGTACCCAGACGGAAATTACATTCTGCACGGGTGAGGTACATTTCAGACAGGCGAACAACAGGGATTACGCGGTATTGCAGTTTCCATTTCCCGGAACGTGTAGCACCGGCGCCATCGTAAAAGAGGTTGAGCCGGTCATCTCCCGGATCATAAAGATCAAGGTGCTTCTGAAGGATGGATACATCTCCGTCGCGGCCACCAAAATCAGGAATGGAGCAATAGAGGTGCATGCTGTTATCACCATCCTGATCAGATACCTGGATGGCAAAGATGTCCTCTGAAGAGTTTTCTGTATTGTTGAAGGCATCGGCATAGTCAGTTACCAGGGTAAGCCCGGCATTGGATGCGGCAATGATCGCGCGGTTGGCCGCATCACGGGCCTTGGCATAATCCAACTGTTGCAGATAAACCCTGGAAAGGATGGCTGCCGCTGCGGCCTTGGTGGCATATACCCCATTTTCCTCAGGCAACAGGTTCTCTGCCTCAGTCAGATCGGTAATGATCTGTGCGTAGGTATTTGCTACAGAACTCCGCGGTACATAAGAATTGCCATCAATGCCACGGGTGGGTGTCAATACAAGAGGCAGCCCGGGATTATTTGCCGCATTGCCATCGCTAAATGGTTTGGCATAAAACTTCACCAGTTCAAAATATACAGCGGCCCGTATAAACAGGGCTTCTCCTTTTACCCTGTCCTGGTCACCGGCATTCACTACGCTGATGGCCCCCAGGATATTATTGGCCACATTGATGGTTTTATAACCTTCCAGCCAGGTATCACGTACAAAACTATTGGTGGTGATCATTTGCTTGAGCCATATCTCCCGGGGTTCATTAAAGGTTCCTTCCCAGCGGATTTCACCATCTGAAGCGAGGAGTTCTGAATAAAGGGAAATATTGCCTCCAAAAATGTCGCCAATGCTCATGGCATCGTACGCTCCATTGAGGACTTTTTTAACGTTGGCATCGGTACTCAGGGCCACTTCCTCGGCTACGCTCTGCTGGGGCAACAGATCAAGCTTCTTACCACAGGAGGAAGCAAGCAGCGAGGCGATCAGTAAACTATATATTGCTTTCTTCATTTTACTAATTTTTAAGGGTTAGAATCCAAGGTTGATACCAAAAGTGAAGGATTTGATCTGCGGGGCTGAATAGAAATCACTGCCCTGGTTACGGTTACCTGCGCGGTAATCGGTATTCACTTCAGGATCCCAACCGGTATAGTCGGTAATGGTCAGCAGGTTGATCCCTGTTACAAAGACCCGTGCCGATTGGATACGTGCCTTTTTCAGGATGGAGGGGCTGATGGTATAAGACAAGGTTACATTTTTCAAGCGGACATAAGAACCATCTTCCACATAACGGCTGGAAGCGCCAATACCATTACCACCTGCGAGGCGAAGCTGGGGAACATCCGTGATATCACCGGGCTGTTGCCAGCGACGAAGCTGATCGCGTGTCTGGTTATCAAACCAGTCGAAGCTGGCTGACATAAATCCGCCACCACCATTCAGGATCTGGTTGCCAAATACCCCTTGCACCAATACATCCAGTTGAATGCCCTTATAGCTAAAGCTGTTGCTCAAACCGGCGATCCAGTCGGGGTTGGGGTCGCCAACCACAAAATTGCCGGCAGCATCATAATCATTGGTCAGTGTTTTGCCATCCTGCTCCAGATAGAGGGCATCTCCATTCAGCGGATCGGCACCAACAAATTTAGGTCCGTAGAATACCCCGATTCCTTCGCCAACGATCAGGGAGTTGAGGTACCGGCCATCATTACCCGGAATGGAAGTTTGGGCACCATCCAACTGGGTAACCTTATTCTTGTTGCGGGCCAGGTTCAGGCTCGTGTTCCATTTAAAGTCACGGCCATTGATGTTGGTAGAGTTCAATACCACTTCCACCCCTTTATTCTCCATGGAACCGATGTTAACGGTTTGAGTGGAGAAACCGGAAGTACCAGGAACCGGTACATTATAGATCAGGTCCTTTGTGTTACGAATATAGTAGTCAACCTCACCGGTGATGCGGTTATTAAACAAACCAAAGTCGAGTCCAATATCTGTCTGTGCCGATTTCTCCCATTTCAGTTCAGGGTTGGCCAACTGCGTGGGCACAAGTCCGGAGGACCCGCCATATTTGGCAGCGCCCCAAAGACCCAACTGGCTAAAGTCACCAAAACCAGCATCGTTACCAGTCAACCCATAGCTGGCGCGGAGTTTCAGGAAGCTGACAAAGTTGGAACCGGAAAGGAAATCTTCTTCACTGATGATCCAGCCGGCAGAGGCTGCAGGGAAGAAACCATATTTGTTCTCCTTACCAAAACGGGAAGATCCATCCACACGGCCACTCAGGGAGAACAGGTATTTGTCATCAAATTTATAGTTGGCGCGGGCAAAATAAGAAAGTACCGAAGACTCAGTGGCTGTAGAAGAACCACCGGTGATCCGACCGGCACTGGCGATCTTTTTCAAGGCATCCACCGGAAAATCTTCGCCGGTTACCCGTGTAAAGTCATTGTTGAATTTCTGAAATGACATACCCAGGGTAGCATCCAGGTCATGCTTGTCAATCGATTTGGTGTAGTTGAAATAATTGTTGGTGTTGTAGTTAACTGTACGGTACCAGTCAGACTGTCCATACCCATTGGTGGAGGCGCCGGCATCGGTGCGCGAGCCTTTGAAGATATCATCGTTCTGGGTCTGGATATCCACGCCAAATTCAGTACGGAAGCTCAGGTCCCTGGTAAACTTATAACTCAGGAAGGCACTGGCCAGGTTACGGTAAGTAGTGGACGTGTAGCGGGCATCTTCCAGTTCAATCAAACCATTATAATAAGTGGTTACCGGGCGATCATACAGTTCACCATTCAGGTCCCGTACAGGAGTAATGGGGGCCAGGGCTACCAACTGCATGGGGGTTGAAAACTGGTTGTCATCTGTATTGCGGTTGGAAAGGGAGCGGCTTAAACCGAGGTTGAGGCCAAGCTTCAGTTTTTCACTCGCGTCATGTTCCAGGTTCATCCGGCTGGAGATACGCTGGAAATTGTTGGCGATCAAAATACCATCCTGATCATTTAAACCGGCGCTGATATAAAAACGGGTTTTATCATTACCACCGGAGGCGGTGATGTCGATCATTTTGGTGCTTGCCTTGTCATTAAAGGCCAGCTTTTCCCAATTAGTATTTGTCTCCAGCGTACGCCAGTCACTATAACCGGAATAGCGGGTAAGCCTTCTTTCGGCAAATTCCAGCCAGGAGCCGGGATAATCACCGGGGTTATTGATGGGGTCATAACCATCGATCAGGTCACTGTTATAGGCGGCTTCGCGAAGCAGTTCAACATATTCACCAGCATCCAGAAAACCACGGAGGTGTGTGGGCTTGTTGATACCATACTGCATGTTTACGGTAAGGTTGGTCTTACCGGCCTTGCCTTTTTTGGTCGTGATCAGTACCACTCCATTGGCTGCACGGGAACCATAAATGGCGGCGGCAGAAGCGTCTTTCAGAATTTCAAAAGATTCTACATCATTGAAGTTGATATCGGCCAGGGCGTTCCCGGAGAGGGCGCCTGTATTGATAGGAACTCCATCCACCACATAAAGCGGATCATTGGAAGCGCTGATAGAACCTGCACCACGGATCCTGACTTTTACTCCTTCCCCTACTTTACCATTATTGGCTTCCACAAACACACCGGCAGCGCGTCCCTGCAGGGCCTGGTTAAAGTTAGGAACAGGTGTATTGGCCACTTCTGCCCCTTTTACGCGGGCGATATTTCCCGTGAGGTCGCGTTTGATCTTGGTACCATACCCCACAACCACTACCTCATCAAGAGATTGGTTGGAGTCAGGGGCCAGGCGAACCATCACAGGGCCGCTTCCAATGGAAACCACCTGTTTGGCAAAACCCACAAAACTGATCTCGAGGGTATTGGTGTTCTGTGGCACCTGGATGGAGAACGAACCTTCGTTGTCCGTTACACCTACCACCAAGCCGCCAGCACTAATGGTGACACCTGGCAATGGGAAATTTTTCTCATCTGTCACTTTTCCGGTGACCGTCTTTGTCTGGGACCAGGCCAGTTGCGTAATGAAAAGCAGGGCAACGACCCACAGGATCCTGGGTTTTCTCATGTGCTTAATCGGTTTTAGTAAAAAATTAGCGGGAAATTAACATATTTCTTTGAGACATAATGGAACGGGTCAAATGCTGCTTGATGGCAAAAAAAAGCCCCGGTAAAAACCAGGGCTTGCATTATTAACAACACACGAGAAAAAACTTATCTCCAACCAGCGTTGGAAGTATTGTTACCATCGGCATTGGCCACACCACCAAAGGTGTAGAATGGCGCTTTTTCACCAAAGGTCTCCAGGGTCTGACCAGGCAGGGGCCAGTGCAGCGGAGTTCCTTTTTGCAGCAGGTTCTTCTTTCTCATTTCAAAGAACTGAAGTCCCATACCAGTGATATACATTTCCACGTGACGCTCGTGATGGATGGCTTGCTCGATAGCAGCCAGGTTGGCGGCTACAGGGGTCATATTACCACGGGTTACACGGGTACCGGCGTTGATGATAGCCGCTGCGCCAGCAAGATCGCCCAGATAAGCGCGTGCCTCGGCACGGAGCATATCATTTTCCGCTTTCATGAAATCAGGAACAGGGCCGTCTCCAAGGGCATAAGAAGCGTCGTAACGTGCATAGCGGTAATTGGAGAAATGGTAATAACCACGGGCAGCCTGGAACCAGTTGAGGCTGGAATATTCAAAATCGGTAAAGATCCGCTCATCCTGAGGGGCTGTAGATTCAGGAGGTGTGGGGAAGCTGGGGGTATCATCCCAATGCTGAGGCTGGGAATTGTCCATCAGATGCACCACATACATATCCACCTTACCCCATCCCGGGAAAGTGAGGTAATCACCTGCTTCGGCATACCAGTTTACATAACCATCCTGCTGAATGGTAAAGTCGCTGGTAAGGCCATTGTCGGCATAGGTTTTCACTTTGTTCCAGTCAACAGCGGCCAACTGGATCTTGTTACGGGGCATATTGGCCAGGATGCGGGCGGCCCAGGAATTACAAAGTTTCTTAAACTCTGTGCTTGAGTAATCACCGGTAGCGCCAAGCCAGGCGGCGGGAATGGTAAAGCTATTTGCGCTAAGAGCAATGGCTTCATCCAGGTAACCAACAGCAGCGGCAGCCACTTCAGCCGGTGTAGAGGCGGTGGCAACAGAAGCGTCGGGGATGGTGATATTTTCATCTACGATAAAGCCTTTGTCAAAGAACAGGGCCAGCATGCCATAAGCAACACCCTGGTTGAACTTGCAAAATGCTTTTACCTGGTTATTGTCAACACCACCGTTACCGATTTCCAATCCGGCATTGATCGCTTTCATTACATTTGAAGCGGTGTTGATGGTCTTATACATATAATCGAAGAAATTCTTCGTGGTACCCCGGTAGGTATAGTTTGGCGCATTGTTCCAGGCATTGCGGGGTTCCCAGCTCATATCGCGCATGGCCTGGTTACCCCAGGAGCAGGTCACGTTATCGGAAGCCGTAGCCAGAAACATAGCCGGGCTATAGGTAAAGGAGTGTGTTCCAATGTACCAGGTATTAAACAAACCTGAGGCAATGGATTTCACGCTCGAAGAGCTGGAATACACATCCTCGAAATCAGGCTCGTTGGGGTTTTTGCCCACATCAAGCTTTTTACATCCCTCTATGATAACAAAGAGGGAACTGAGAATGACAAGAGATTTTATTGCTTTCATATTATCTGGTTTGTGTGTTATTAAAAGTCCAACTGCAGGGAGAAGGCCAGGTTACGGTAATTGGGATAAGTATCCGTTCCGTCAAATGGGTTCCGGATGCTTCCCACTTCGGGGTCATAACCGGAATACTTGGTGATGGTAAACAGGTTACGGCCGATCACCCTGGCAGTAATGCCTTTAACCACACCCTTGAACAGGTTCAGGGATGATCTGGGGAGGGAGTAACCAATGGCTACTTCACGCAATTTGATAAAGCTGGCATCTTCCACCCAGTAACTGTTGTTGGTATTCACATCATAGAAACCCTGGAAATAATCCAGTGTCTTCTTCAGATTGGTGGGTACATTGGCCATATCCTCAATACCATTGCGGTTATCGCGGGTCAGCCACTGTGATTTACGGTTGTAAACATCACCCCCTTGCTTAATATCAACCAGTACATAGAACTGGAATCCCTTCCAGGTAATGCTGTTGGAAACACCCATGATAAAGTCGGGGTTACCATTGCCGATCTCTACAAACGCGAGGTTCTTGTTGGCATCCAGCAACTTGATGGGTTTCTCGTTCACGGTTCCCTGTGTACCCACGGGTACCACATAACCATCAGAGTTTACTTCATAATCGGAAATAGTTTTGCCGGTAGGCAATTGCTGGGCCATCTGGTCAAGGGTCCTTACCCAGTCATAACCATAGATAGCGCCATATTTTTCGCCGGCTTTGATGTAGAATAATCCATCAGGACCGGAGAGATAAGGGGCCACATCCAGGCTGGTGATCTTCTGGTTTGTTTTGGAGAATACGATATTGGTATTCCAGGTAAAATCCTTTTTCTTAAACCAGTTGGCTCCCAGGGTCAGTTCAAGTGTATTTGATTCCAGGGTAGCCGCGTTCCGCCACTGACGGTTGTAACCATCATTCAGGAAGGGGATCAGCGGTACTTCGAGGAATGCGTCGGTGGTCTTTGACTTGGCATAAGTACCTTCAAAATAGAACTTGCCAAGGAATTCCACGTTCAAACCGATTTCCAGTTCAGCCGTGTTGCTGGGTTTAAGATTGGGGTTACCCTGCTGAGAGGCAGAGGCTGTACCGCTGGAAAGGGAATAGTAACGGTATTGCCAGTCATAACCCGGACGGATACCCGCTGTACCATAAGCAGCGCGAACTTTCAGTTCGTCAATGCCATTGATATGCACATCCTGGGAAATACGATAGGCACCGGATACACGGTAATAAGGTTTCCACCTTTCTTCCGAACCAAAGAGGGAAGAACCGTCATAACGACCCATACCATCAAACAGGAGCTTGTCTTTATAATCCAGACCCAGGATCGCGAAATAGTTCCGTGCGCGGATATCCTGGATAGAGGAAGAATAGCTGTGCGGGTTGGTGGGCAGGAAGTTGTTAAAGTCGGGGATGCTGGGGTATGAGAACTGGGAAGCGCTTACATCAAAATTCTCGTAGTGCTTGTTCTCAAACAGGTAAGATAATTTACCAGTCACCCGCAGGTCTCTGAACTTATGGGTCATGTTGATGGTAGCCTGCGTATTCTGGCTATTGGTTTCATCCGAATACTTGTACAGGCTTCCTTCGCTGTAACTCATGCCCCAGGTAGGAGCAGTACCGCCATTGGCCACGATCCAGGTATCATACGGGGAATAATTGGTATAGCGGTAGTTTTCAATTTCAATGGTATGTGTCAGGTCAACATTGATCCATTTGGCCAACCTGATATTGGTGCTGTAGTTACCAATCCAGCGACGGGTGAGATCGGTACGCTGGTTCTTCCACACTGAATAGAAGGGGTTCTTTTCGTTGCTGAAGGGGTTGTGCCGGATCAGGTAGGGCTGTCCATCGGGGTTGGCCAGTTTCAGGTTATTATCCGGCTCGGCCAGTACGATGTTAAAGAAGATGCCACCACCATCGCCAGGGTACTGGGTCTTGGTATTGATGAACAGGTTGGACGCGGAGAACTTCAGCCAGGGGGCCACCTGGTGGTCGATGTTCAGGCGGAAGTTTTGACGCTTGTAACCGCTGGTGTACTGAATGATACCTTCCTGAGAGTTGTTCTCAAAGGAGGCATACATATTGGTCAGCTTCGAACGGGTAGAGATACCCACGAAGTTGGTATAGTTGGTACCGGTATTGAAGAACTCTTTTTGCTGATCTATATTTAATGCAAAAGGGTTATCCATGTAGTGGTCGGCCTTGATGGAGCGGGAACCACTCAATCCGGGAGCAAAACCACCCAGGTAGTTGGCAGGATAGGTAACACCGGCATATTTAGTATAGCCGGATACACTCTGCCAGTCACTGGCCAGGTTAAACGCATGGCTTTCGGAGAGATCAATGTAATTCTGCAGGCTTTGGAAACCCACTTCATTACGGATGGTCACCGCGGTAGTACCAACCTCAGTACGGTTACCACGCTTGGTGGTGATGGCGATAACACCATTACCGGCGCGGGATCCGTAAAGCGAAGCGGCGGCGGCCCCTTTTACCACTTCCATCGATTCCACATCATCCACGTTGATATCTGTAAGCGATCCGTTCAGGATCACCCCGTCAACCAGGATCAGCGGACTGGAACCAACGTTCAGGTTATTGTCGCCACGAAGAAGCACATCTACGCTACCTCCGGGTGAACCACCGGTGGAGTTAACGCGGACACCGGATACTTTTCCGGAAAGCGCGGAAGCGGCAGAGGTGGCAGGAACAATCTTCAATCTGTCCTCTCCAACCTTAGTAACCGATACCGTCATCTTTTTACGGCTGGTGGCACCGGCCACACCCGTTACGATCACATCATCCAGCAGCTTGGATTCTGTGGCCAGTGTAAAGTTGAGCGTTTCCCCCGCCCGGGCAGTAACCGTTTGTGTGGCAAAGGTTACGGCCGAGATCTCCAATACGGCCGATCCGGAGGGAATGTTCAACTCAAAAGAACCATCACTGGAAGTACTGGTACCAGTTCGGGTACCCTGAATAATCACCGAGGCACCTGGAATCGGGGCCCCTTTGTCGTCAGTTACTTTACCCTTTACGACACCTTGGGCAAAGACCGACACCGTAGCACATAATGCTACCAACAGAGTCAAGAGTTTTCTCATGTTAGTTCAAGTGTTTGGTTTAAAATAAAAAGTTCAGGCAGACAAACTTTGGAGGGTACGCGATAAAAATATAAAAAATATATAAATATCTTAAGACAAAAGGCCGTGCATCTTGCTGCACGGCCTTTTAAATAAAAAAATTGCCTTTAATCAATATTTGTAATTCCTTAACTGCGGTCGCGGCTACCCAGGAAGAGCATCACATATTGGATCAGGTTGACCACGGCGGCCAGGGCGGCTACCACATAAGTCATTGCAGCCCAATGCAATGCATCCTTTGCCTTGGGGTATTCGGTAGCCGTGGTAACGGTCGTTCCATTCAACCATTGAAGCGCCCGGCGGCTGGCATCAAACTCCACCGGTAAGGTAACCAGGGTAAAAAGTACCGTTACAGCCAGCAGCCCGATTCCGATCAGGAGCAAAAATGGCTTGCCCGCCAGGGCCAGCACCACCCCGATCAGCAGGACTATATTAATAATACCAGAGCTAAACTGCACAGCAGGAACCAGTTTGCTCCTGAAATTCAACCAGGCATAAGCTTGGGCATGCTGTACGGCGTGCCCGCATTCATGGGCAGCCACGGCCGCCGCGGATATGGAGGCCCCATTGTACACCTCCGGGCTCAGGTTTACCGTTTTGTTGACCGGATTATAGTGATCATTCAAAAATCCCTGAACAGAAGTAACCTGCACATCATAAATCCCGTTTTCCCTCAACATCCGCTCCGCCACCTCCCGGCCGGTAAGCCCGTTGGCCAGCGGAATCTTCCCATAAGCCTTGAACTTGCCCTTCAAAATCATCGACACAATCAGGCTCAGACCAATAAACAAAAACGAAACCAACATAATACTCGGTGTCATATCTCTTTTTTACCAAATCAGGCATCAAAACTCCTTCCAAACCCCATTCCCGGTAGCCTTGTCAGCCCCAAAAACACCCCCCGCCGTCTTGTCATATACGAAACCCTTCGTTTATTAAATTAAAAAAAATTCTTCTGCGGCAACCGGCCGACCTATTATCTAATTTACTCACCTATAAACAAATACAAATCATTGATTTATATTAAATTTTCGAAAAAAATAGGCCCTATTTTCAGACGAATTTCAGGCCTGAAACTTGTCCACAGGACCAAAAATTTATTTTGTTATCCCCCGCAGATTTGTAATTTAGTACCAGAATTTAATGGGTTAGTAAGTAAAAGGGTCGGTCATCAGATCGGCCCTTTTTACTTTGTATCATTTTCCCCGTTTTTTACTCCGATTCAACCTGTTATTATCCCAGTTTCTTATTCGTTCCTGCTTCCCAAAAAACCTTTGCATCATCCTATCTTTATCGCATGAGCAAGGCAAGGTCAACATTCTTTTGTCAAAACTGTGGCCACGAAAGTGTGAAATGGCTGGGTCAATGTCCATCCTGTTTGCAATGGAACACATTTGTGGAAGAAGTGGTACAAAAAGAAACGAAAGGAAAAGATAAAGATTGGAAGGACTATCATGAAGAGAAAAGAAAACAGCGAACGGTTTCCCTACAGGAAGTACAGGCTGGTGAAGAAAAAAGAATTACCACACAGGACAAAGAACTGAACAGGGTATTGGGTGGTGGCATTGTACCGGGCAGTCTTGTATTGATCGCCGGTGAACCTGGCATTGGTAAATCCACCTTATTCCTGCAGAGCGGTCTCGAGCTAAAGGGTCTTCGCACCCTCTATATCAGTGGTGAAGAAAGCGAGCAACAAATCAAGATGCGCGCCGATCGGTTGAAGCGGTCCAACGAGGATTTTTACCTGCTAACGGAAACCTCTACCCAGATCATTTTTCAGGAGATAAAAAAACTCAAACCCGACCTGATCATCATCGACTCCATTCAAACCCTGCACTCCCCTTTTATTGAATCATCACCCGGAAGTGTTTCGCAAATCAGGGAGTGTACGGCGGAATTCCAGCGTTTTGCCAAGGAAACTGACACCCCCGTATTTCTCATTGGTCATATTACCAAGGATGGTTCGATCGCTGGTCCCAAGATACTCGAACACATGGTGGATACCGTTTTGCAGTTTGAAGGCGACCGCCACTATGCTTATCGGATCATCCGAACCTTAAAGAACCGTTTTGGAAGCACCGCAGAACTGGGTATCTATGAAATGACGGATGCAGGCATGCGGGTCGTTACAAACCCCAGCGAAATTCTTATTACCCAAAAAGAAGAATCGCTGAGCGGTATCGCTATCGCTGCTACCCTGGAAGGGCTTCGCCCATTGCTGATCGAAGTACAGGCCCTGGTAACCCAATCTGTTTACGGTACTCCCCAGCGTACGGTCAGCGGGTTTGACCTGCGGCGACTTCAGCTTCTGCTGGCTGTGCTGGAAAAAAGAGGGGGTTTCCATTTTGGGGTAAAAGATGTATTCCTGAATATCGCCGGTGGAATCAAGGTGGAAGACCCATCCATTGACCTGGCTGTTCTCAGTGCCCTGCTATCCTCTTATGAAGATGTGGTTCTCCCCTCCAACATTTGTTTTGCCGGTGAAATTGGCCTGAGTGGTGAGATCCGCGCCGTTAACCGCATTGATCAACGCATCGCGGAAGCTGAAAAACTGGGTTTTGAAAAAATCATCGTCTCCAAGTATAATACAAAAACCACCAGTGGTAAGAAATTTGATATCGAAGTGGTACCAATGGGAAGGGTGGAGGAATTGTATAAGTATTTGTTCTGATGCTCTCGCTGCTTTTCCCGCATACCTGCGCTTCCTGTCAATCGGATTTACTAGACAGGGATAGTGAAATCTGCGGAGCCTGCCTGATCGCCTTACCCGAAACCGGCTTTACAGGTATGCCCGATAACCCCGTTGAAAAACTTTTCTGGGGTAGGCTACCTGTTCAATCAGCCACAAGCCTGCTCTATTTCAACAAAGGAGGCCTGGTTCAACGGCTTTTGCATGAAATAAAATACCGGAACAATAAAAAACTGGCCATCCAACTGGGGCGCTTACTTGGCAGGGAACTGCTACTCCACGCAGATATTGACCAGGTAGAAGGACTGGTACCCCTGCCATTATTTCCCAGAAAAGAAAAACAACGTGGTTACAACCAATCGGCCCTGCTCTGTGAAGGCATCAGCGCGGCCACCGGCATACCTGTATTAAATAATATCATCATCCGGCCCGAACATACCGAATCCCAAACGCGAAAAGGAAGGCTGGAAAGATGGAAGAATATTGATGGCAAATTCTATCTGAAGAATCCTGAATCCATCAGTCATAAAACGCTTTTACTCGTGGATGATGTAGTAACCACCGGCGCCACCCTTGATTCCTGTGGAAACGAACTCCTCAAAGCGGATAATATAAAACTCCAAATTGCTGTTCTGGCCATGGCAGGTGATTAACAGGGAATAGGTATTATGGTTAATTTTGTTTTATGACCAAACTCCTTCCGCTTTCCCTATTGGTACTCCTGTTTTTCTCCTGCCGGAAGGAAGGCTTTATCACCAGTCCTGATGCCCGGGTAAGCCTTAGCGCCGACACCCTTCATTTCGACACTGTTTTTACAACTGCCGGCTCTGTGACCCAGTTCTTCATGGTCAAGAATGAAAATGACCGCAAACTCCTGATCTCGTCTATCAGGGTGATGGGTGGGGCGGGTTCCGTATATCATATCAATGCCGATGGAACACCCGGACCGGAGATCAATGACCTGGAGTTGGGAGCCAATGATAGTACCTATGTATTCGTCAATCTGAGTATAAACCCCTCGGCAGGTGCCCTGCCCTTTGTGGTTCGCGATAGTGTTCGGATAGCCTATAATGGCACCGAGCAGTTTGTTCAGTTGGAAGCCTGGGGTCAAAACGCGCATTTCTTTCGCAATAAGGTCATTTCCTCAACGGAAACCTGGACCAATGACCTACCTTATGTGATCCTTGGATCATTACAGGTGTCTAATACAGGCTCCCTTACTATAGAAAAAGGTTGCCGGGTGTTTGTTCATGCCGATGCCCCCCTGATCATTGACGGGACCCTTCGGGTAAACGGAGAAAAGGACAGTATTGACAGGGTGTATTTCCGGGGTGACAGGCTCGACTTACCCTACGCGGATTTTCCTGCCTCCTGGCCTGGTATTTTCTTTACTAGTACCAGTCGCGATAACCAGTTTCAGTATGCCGTCATAAAAAACGCCTATCAGGCAATCGCCTTGCAAGACCCTTCGGTTAGTGCCAACCCCAAATTGATACTAAATGAGTGTATCATCGAAAACGCGTATGATGCGGGGATACTCGCGCTCAACAGCGCCGTACAAGCCCGAAACTGCCTGGTGAGCAATTGCGGAAAAAACCTGGTACTGGTAAAGGGGGGGCAACACTTGTTTGAACACTGCACCATTGCCAGCTATTCGAATACCTACCTCATTCATAAAGACCCGGTTCTCTTGCTCACCAATTTTGTGGCTGTAAATAATGTACCTGTTACGGCCGATCTCAACGCCACCTTCCGTAATTGTATTTTTTGGGGGGATAATGGCACCGTGGAAAATGAAGTGGCTGTATTGAAGTCAGGCACTGGCCCCTTTAGCGTAACCTTTGATCATAATCTTTGGAAACAAACCCAGGAACCTTCCGGTATCAATTCCATTTCCAACCTGAATAACCAGGCCCCTATGTTTGATAGCATCAATACCAGTAAGAATTACTATGATTTCCGGTTAAAGGCAGGCTCTCCCCTGCTTGACAAAGGAGTGAGTAGTTCGGTGCTGATCGATCTGGATGGAAAATCCCGGCCGGTGGGGTTACCAGACCTGGGATGTTATGAGAAACACTAATTCAGGTATTTTGTCACTTCCTCGCTCATCGGCTCCACTTTGGAACCAAATACGGTGATCAGTTTACCTTTTTCATCTACCAGAAATTTGGTGAAGTTCCATTTAATGGGGTCGGTAATGCCTTTGGCTTCGGCCTCCGATACCAGGTACTTGAACAAAGGATGAATATCATCCCCTTTTACCGATACCTTCTCCGCCATGGGGAAGCTTACGCCATAATTCTTTTTGCAAAACTCTGCGATCTCATCATTGGTGCCAGGCTCCTGCTGGCGAAAGTTATTGGCCGGAAATCCCACGATCACCAATTTGTCGCCATAGGCTTTGTAGAGTTTTTCCAGTCCTTCGTACTGGTAGGTATAACCACATTTAGAGGCGGTATTCACGATCAGGATCTTCTTTCCTTTATACTTGGAAAAATCAATTTCACCACCCTCCAGCCCGGGGACCTTAAAATCATATACAGAAGTGGCGGCAAAGAAGAGGGTAATAGCGAGGAGAAGCGTTTTCATGATCGTGTGTTTTCGGTAGGGCAAAGATAATTGCATCCCAAGAATTAGCAATCCGGGGCATTTAGTTTAGGAAAAATGTCTTAATTTTATGGACAAATGTCAAAATACGCAATTTATGACTCCTTCAACACATGACAATACGAGCAAATTTGATAAAGAAATCACCAGCATTGTAAGACGTTCAAAATTTGATCATAAGTTACTAAAAGGAAAGACCAACATAACCTATTCAGACTTCTTTAGCGATACGCTGCTGATGATTATTGTTATCAGACAAGGAGTAACCTATAATTTGTTCAATCTTATTAAAGACACTACTCCTTTTACAGAAGAAAACTGGGCCGATTTTTTGGATATTTCCACCAAATCGCTGCATCGATACAAGGAGACGTCCAGGACATTTAAACCGATACAGTCAGAAAAGATTATTGAAATGGCAGAAGTTACCAAAGTTGGCGTAGATGTATTTGGGGATATGAATAAATTCAAGCTCTGGCTCGAAACTCCTAACTATTCGTTGGGCTCATTGAAACCAATGGAACTTCTGAAAGACTCGTACGGGAAGGAAATGGTCATCAGTGAATTGACAAGAATTAATTTCGGAATTCTGGCATAATGGAAGTGTTTCGGTTATCAAGAAAGAATTTTGCGTCTTCCCTTTCAGGAAAAGGCGCCGCATTAAAGGGCGGGAGATGGAACTCAATAGTAGTAGAAACTATTTATACGGCTGGAAACAGATCTCTTGCCATGGCGGAAGTGGCGGTTCATTTTACACTCGCGACTTTACCTGCAGATTATATGATGGTAACGATCCATATTCCTGATGACATTTCGCTTAAAAAGCTGAATGTTTCTGATTTACCCGCAGGCTGGAATAGCTTTCCACATCCCAATTTCACTCAGGTCATTGGTGATAAATTTATAGCGGAAAACAGGCACTGTGTATTACAATTACCTTCATCCGTTACACAGGGTGATTATAACCTTTTAATCAACCCCAGACATCCGGAGTTTAAAAGAATCAAAATAGTCGCCATTGAAACCTTCCCCTTCGACAAGCGAATATTTAAATAATACGACAATCCTGTTTAAGTAGTATTATTTACGAATAGCAATCAGCTTACTTTCCCTGCTAACAAAGCGCCGACAGTGTCCATTCTCTGCTGATATTCCATTAATTTCGCCCCATGCCATTTCGTGATGTGATAGGACAGGAAACCGTAAAAAACGACCTGAAGGAGTTGATCCTTCAGAACCGCTTAAGCCATGCCCTGCTCTTTCTGGGAAAAGAAGGCAATGGCGCCCTGGGCTTGGCTCTGGCCCTGGCCCAATACCTGGTTTGTGAAAAAAAGGGTGAGGACGCCTGCGGGGTTTGCCCGGCTTGTACCAAAGCGCAGCAACTGGTTCACCCCGATATCCATTTTTCCTATCCGGTTGTTACCCGAAAAGCCGGTTCACCCCCACTGAGTACCGATTATATTGCCGAATGGCGCGAATTTTTCAAATCCTACCCCTATGGCAATGTATTTGACTGGTTGCAATTTATTGGGGCCGAAAACAAACAGGGAAATATCACCGCCGCCGAGTGTAATGATATCATTCGCAAACTTAGCCTGAAGAGTTTTGAAAGCGAATACAAGGTCCTGATCATGTGGATGCCCGAATACCTGGGCAATGAAGGAAATAAACTCCTGAAACTGATCGAGGAACCACCACCCGATACCCTCTTTATACTGGTGGCCGAAAATGAATCCCTGATTCTGCCGACTATTTTATCGCGCTGCCAATTGGTAAAAGTCCCGGCGCTTACCAACGAAGAAATCGCCCGGGCACTGGTGGAAAGAAACCATACTGCCCCAGACCTGGCTACCCAAACAGCCGGCATCAGCGAAGGTAATTACCGGGAAGCCCTCCAGTTACTACAACATGCCGAGGAAGACTGGCAGTCCCTGCTCCGGGAATGGCTGAACGCAACCCTTAAAACCGGCCCTGTTGCCCAAACCAAATGGGTGGAGGAGGTAAGCCGGTTGGGCAGGGAAAAACAGAAGCAATTTCTACGGTATTTTAACCACCTGCTCCAGCAGGCTATCCGGCTTCGGGTGATCGGGAACCTGCCCTTGCCTGAAAAAGAACTGGATTTTGCCAAACGGCTTAACAATTTTGCCAGCCTGGAACAGCAACAGGCCATGGTGGAGGAGCTGGACCGGGCCAGTTATTATATAGAAAGAAATGCGAATGCGAAAATGCTGTTTCACGCCCTTACGATCAAACTTTACCATATCATTCAAGACAAAATTGTATTTTTGAGTTATTGACCCCCTGGGCAGGCAAGTGTGGAAAGGAGGGGTCAGGAAGGGCGGCGAGGTTAGTGTAAGTGGCTGATTCATTGTTTTCTCTGAGAATCAATATAAATAGGACCACCAACAGGCTTCCCCCCATTCTATATTTATTATAATAATTCATTTTTTGTAGCGCTGAATGGGCTGCGGTAATTGTTCCCCCAAAGGATGTAAAAGCAACGGCGGTTGCAGCACCGGAAGCTGTAACCGGATGAATGCCTACGATTGGCTGAATAACCTGCCAATGGTGGACCAGGACAGCTATTGCCGTATCATTGAAGTGAGTTTTAATAAAGGCAGCCGAAAGGATTTTTTCCGGAATAATACCCTTCATGTATTTGAAAAAGGCGACAATATCACTGTAGAAGGAGTTAGTGGTTTTGATGTGGGGGAAGTATCCCTCACCGGCGAAGTGGTACGCCTGCAGATGAAAAAACGTGGGGTCAAGGAAACCAGTGAAGAGATCAAGAAGGTACTCCGCCCATCCAGCGAACGTGATCTTGACACCTGGCGTCATACCAAATCCAGGGAAAAAGACGCCCTGATCCGGGCCCGGGCCATTGCCAAACAACTCAAGTTGGATATGAAGATCAGTGAAGTGGAAATTCAGGCCGATGGCCGTAAAGCCACTTTCTTCTATATCGCCGATGGACGGGTGGACTTCCGCGAACTGATCAAGGTATATGCTTCCGAATTCAAGGTAAAAGTGGAAATGCGACAGATCGGCGCCCGCCAGGAAAGCTCCAAAGTGGGTGGTATCGGTAGTTGTGGCCGCGAACTCTGTTGCAGCACCTGGCTTACCGATTTTAAATCGGTGAATACTGCCGCTGCCCGGTACCAGAACCTGTCCATCAACCAGACAAAACTCTCTGGTCAGTGTGGAAGACTTAAATGCTGTCTCAATTACGAACTGGATACCTACCTCGACGCCCTTCAGGGTTTCCCCAATGATTGTGACTCGATACAGGTAGCCAAGGGTACCGCCAACCTGATCAAAAAAGACATCTTCAAAAACCTGATGTGGTATATGCTGCCCGATAGCAGCAAACAATACCCGGTGTCCATCGAACGGGCTGTAAAAATAAAATCACTTAACCGCCAGGGCGTCATCCCCGATGAACTGGAACCGGTTGAAGTAACCTCCACCAAGGCCAAAGAAGTGGAACCCGAATTTGTGGATGTTGTGGGCCAGATCAGCCTCCGTAGCCTGGAAAAAGCCGACCGCAAACGACGCAACAAACAACAACAACGTGGCGGAAACAAACCGCAGCAACAAGGGGGTGGTCAACAAGGAGGCGGACAACAGGGAGGTGGTCAGCAACAATCACGCAAACCTCAGCAAGGTGGTGGAAACAGAAACCCCAATCAGGGGCAAAACCGAAATCGCCGTCCCCCGCAGGGTGGAAAAAAATAAGGTATCATTTTATTCCCCGGTACAAAACATCCTGCACCTTCCCCCGTACATTCAGATCCAAAAACAACCGGTTATTCCTTGTCGGGTTAACGCGGTTGGAAAGAAATACATATACCATTTTCTTCTCGGGATCCACCCATACACAAGTACCGGTAAAACCCGTGTGCCCAAATGTGGCCGGTGATGCCAGTGCCGACGGATAGGGTTCCTGCCCTTTCTTTAATTCCCTTTCCGGTTTATCAAACCCTAATCCCCGTCTGGAATCAGCAGTGGCATACGCGGTAAACAACCGGATGGTGCTTTCTGAAATATACCTTTTGCCATTGAGCATGCCGCCATTCAAAAACATCTGATAAAGCGTGGCCAGGTCGTAGGCATCGGAAAACAAACCAGCATGCCCGGCTACCCCGCCAAACATCGAAGCCCCTTCATCATGTACATCCCCCCGGATAAGCTGGTTCCGGAAATGAGGTTCTTTTTCTGTCGGTACAATCCTATCAAATGGAAATTTGTCACGGGGGGTAAAACCTAAGGACAGCAAACCCATTTTTTCATAAAATTCATGTTGCACATATTCATCCAGTGGTTTGCCTGTAAGGGACTCCACCACTTTTCCCAGAAAAATAAAATCATTATCACTGTACACATATTTTCCCCTTGGGCCCAGGGGACTTTTCAGGATCCGCTGGTACATGGTATCCTGGTAATCCCGGCGCAGATACAATTTTTCGGCTACGCGTATAGTATAGTCCCCTTTCTTTTCCGAAGAAAAATATACCGGGGAGGGTATGCCGGTAGTGGTATCAATCACTTCCCTGTAAAAGGGGATAAAAGGAACCAGGCCGGCGCGGTGTAATAATACATCCCTGATTTTCAACCCTGCCTTATCAGTTCCCCTAACCATTGGAAGATAATCACCAAGTGTATTTTCAAGAT
Source organism: Chitinophagaceae bacterium (assembly GCA_041916555.1). Classification (GTDB taxonomy): domain Bacteria; phylum Bacteroidota; class Bacteroidia; order Chitinophagales; family Chitinophagaceae; genus SpSt-398. The sequence continues at coordinate 43,907 of JAYRZH010000007.1, forward strand.
CCAGTTTACCCTGATCGTACAGCCGCATAACAGCCAGTGTAGTGGCAGAGGTTTTGGTTACGGAGGCCAGGTCAAACACATCATTGATGTCCATTGGCCCTTCTCCTTCATTCCCCATTTGCCCAAAGGCTTTTTGGTAAATGATGGCCCCATCCCTGGCGGCGAGTATTACACAACCCGGAATGGCTTTGCGGGCAATGGCGTCATTTACGATAGAATCAATGGCTTCCAATCCGGGGTAAGAAGCTATGGCCAGTTGTTTCACCTGCTTGTGATAAATGATCCCTTCGCCAAATCGCTTACCTGCCACAGATACGGGCAACACACCGAGTGGGGTGATACGCCCCCGAAGCAGATCGGCAGCGGCATTGGCCGTGATCTCATCATCCTGGTAGCAGGCTACCAGGTTTTTGGCTTCACTAAAATGCGAAAGGGCGATCACGTTTCCAAAGACCAGGGTGGTGGCAGGGAAATTCTGCAACTGTCGGAAAAGTTCCAAGGCCTGATTGGAAATAGCATACTGGTTAGCCGGACGAAGCGAATAGCCATGAATGCCAATTACCACTGCCTCGTATTGCCCTTTTTGAATGGCGCCGATGATCTGGGCCGCTTTATCGGTCGAGTCTTTGTATGAAAAAAGATAGGTATCTGCGCCAAGATCCTGTTGCAACCTGGTGCCCAGCGTGGTCAGGTTGGTAAGCCCTATCCCAACATAGGCGGTTTTTTTATCTCTTAACGAGGGTATTACCCCTTGTTCGGCTTTAACCAGGGTAAGGGTCCTCCTGGCCACAAGGTTGCGTATCGCGTCGGTTTGTTTGTTCAGGTCAGCCACCAGGTTGCGGGTATCGATCGGAGCCATATTGGCCACCCCCAACCTGTATTTGGCCGCCAGCACTTTTTTTACTTTTTCATCCACTTCGGCCCAGGAGATTCTTTTTTCTTTTATGGCTTTTTTAATCGCCGCAATGGCATCGGGTACACTTTCCGGGAGACAAAGCATATCATTACCCGCGATCAGGGCTTCAGCGGCTATGGTGCCACCGGGGAAATACTTTGCTACCCCTTTCATTTCAAGGGCATCGGTAAAGGTGAGTCCTTTAAACCCCAGGTCATTTCTCAATAATCCATTTACTGCCGCGGCAGATATAGATGTGGCCACATTAGGTGTGGAATCCAGGATGGGGATGGAAAGGTGCGCCACCATTACACTTCCCACACCTGCCTCCAGCAAAGCCTTAAAAGGCATTAGTTCAAGGGAATCCAGTTGCTGCCGGTTTTTATTCACCACTGGCAGGTCATAATGCGAGTCAACTGAAACATCGCCATGTCCTGGAAAGTGTTTGGCACAGGCCATAATGCCCGCCGCCTGCATACCATTCATATAGGCGACCCCAAGCCGGGCAACCTTGTATTTATCTTCTCCAAATGACCGGTAACCGATCACCGGATTGTTGGGGTTATTGTTGATATCCACCACCGGGGCATAGTTAACATGGATGCCCAGGCGTTTACATTGTTCCCCTATAGCCAATCCCATTTGATACACCAGTTGGGTATCCGACAAAGCGCCCAATGTAAGCTGGTAGGGGAATTTTGTGACGCTGTCGAGACGCATACCCAATCCCCATTCTCCATCAATGGTGACCATCAGCGGGGTTTGGGCGATGGATTGGTAATAATTGGTATAATTGGCCTGCCGAACCGGTCCACCCTGAAAAAAGCACAATCCCCCCACATTATAGTTCCGAATGATATTCGCTACATTTTCAGCATACGCATCCCCTTTATCGGAATGAGCCCTGATCACCATCAATTGGGCCAGACGCTGATCCTTGGACAAAGACTTGAATACACTATCCACCCAGGCTGATTCCGAAAGGGTTGACCGAAACTGCCCCTGGCTGGCAAGGGCCAGAAACATAAAGACAAAAACAAATTTGGAACGCATATCGGTAAATTTACAGCAAATTTGCGCCGTGCCAGATATCATTCAATTACTCCCGGATAACATAGCCAATCAGATCGCCGCAGGGGAGGTCATTCAACGACCGGCCAGTGCGGTAAAGGAGCTGTTGGAAAACGCGGTGGATGCCGGCGCCACTGAAATTCGTCTTTACATTAACGATGCCGGAAAATCACTGGTACAGGTGGTTGATAATGGCAAAGGAATGAGTGAAACCGATGCCCGGATGAGCTTTGAGCGACATGCAACCTCCAAGATCCGGCAGATTGATGACCTTTTTCGCATCCGCACCATGGGGTTCCGGGGTGAAGCCCTAGCTTCCATTGCCGCGGTAGCCCAGGTAGAGCTAAAAACCCGCAGGGCCGAAGACAGTACCGGCATCTATATTGAAGTAGAGAACAGCGAGGTAAAAAAACAGGAACCCGTTGCCTGTCCAACCGGTACCAGCCTGGCCATGAAGAACCTGTTCTTCAACGTACCGGCCAGAAGAAATTTTTTAAAAAGCAATGCGGCTGAATTAAGGCATATCATTGATGAATTTACCCGTGTAGCCATGGCTTTTCCGGGTATCTTCTTCTCGCTCACCAGCAATGGCCAGCAATTGTTTCACCTTGATGGAGGCAGTTTAAAACAACGGGTGGTTCAATTACTCGGAAATACTTATTCAGCCAAACTGGTAACAGTAAAAGAAGAAACCGATTACCTGAATATCTATGGTTTTGTTGGTAAACCGGAAACTGCTAAAAAAACCCGTGGTGACCAATATTTCTTTGTCAATAACCGGTTTATCAAAAGCCCCTATCTCCACCATGCAGTCATGAGTGCATTCCAGGAAATGATCCCTGCGGATAGTTTCCCGGCCTATGTATTATTTATTGACCTCGATCCTGAGCAGGTGGATGTAAATGTGCACCCCACCAAACAGGAAATAAAGTTTGAGGATGAAAAAATCGTTTACGCGTTTGTACAGGCCGCCATCAAACACGCGCTTGCCCAATTTAGTGTAACCCCCACCCTTGATTTTGACCTTGACGCCTCCATCCAGCAACTGCCATCGGTTCAGCAACCGTTTACGGATGACCGTAAATCACAGGCAGTTTCTTCCTCCCTGTACAAAGGGTTTACCCAAAAAAACCAGGCGCATTTCATAGAAAAAACACCCCGGAGCGATCTTGGCACCTGGGAGTCACCATCCTCCCCGGATCCGATCGGTCCGTCTATACCGGAACAACAGTTACCGATGGTAACAGAGGATACGGAACTTGCCCAATTGCTCAATACCTATATCCTTCTACCCTATGGCCACGGTTTTAAACTCGTGCATCAGCAAGCCGCCCATGAGCGGGTGTTGTATGAACGCATGTCGGCCACGGCGGAAGGCAAACCCATGCCAACGCAGCGGAGTTTGTTCCCGCTGACACTTGATCTGTCCCCGGCCGATGCGGTTTTATTAGAGGAACTATTACCTGAATTACAAGTGTTGGGGTATAGCATTGAACCGTTTGGGAAAAACAGTTTTGTGATACAGGGAACCCCGGCCGATGTGGAACAGGGTAATGAGAAAGTGGTGATCGATTTTATGCTGGAGCAGTACAAACATTTCAGCAGCGAATTAAAATTCACCAAGCGGGAAAAATTGATCCGTTCCCTGGCCCGTCAACAATCGATTCGCCCGGGAACACGCCTGACCATGCGTGAAATGCGGATACTTCTTACCGATCTTTTTAACTGCCAGCAACCCACGGTCACTCCGGATGGAAGCCCAGTGTTCCTGGAATTTACCGAGGAGGGGTTAGAGAGATTATTCAGGAAATAAGAAAAAGCTATTCACTAAAACTCCACCAGTCTTCCTTCCCTGGAACTCTTCCACGCGGCATCAATGATCCGAATTGTTTTTACCCCATCAGCGGCAGGCACCGGATTGGGGCCCTGACCCGTAAGGGCTTTATATACATCATCAAAGTAATACATGTAATTACCCGGCTGGCTAATAGTCTGCTGCCGGGTCACTACTCCATCTATTTCCGTATGCAGTAGTCCGTCGGGTTGTGTAAGTTCCCCACACCAGTTCTCAAAGGAAGGCCGCACTTCTTCCAGTAGTTTTTGTTCCTGCAGATCAGAGCGCTCCTGTAAAAAACTCCCTTTCATACCGTGCAGGCTATAAGCTGGAAATGGTTCACGGGCGATACAGGTGGCTTTTAACCGTACCCGGAAACCTTCGTAATAAAACAGTATTTCAAAATAATCAGTCGCCTGTACATCGGGGCGCATACGCCAGATATCGGCAAAGATTGCCTTTGGCCATCCAAACAACTGGAGGGCCTGATCGATCAGGTGGGGACCCAGGTCATAAATGATTCCGGCACCGGGCAACTCCCCTTCCTTATGAGGTTTACCCGCCGCATTAGGGCGGTAGCGGTCATAGCGTATTTCCACCTCCTTGAGATCGCCCAATAGTTTTTTTTCCACCACATTTTTTACACTTAGATAGTCGCCATCGTACCGGCGGTTTTGATATACGCAAAGAAAAAGCCCCTTCTTATCCGCCAGTTCAGCCAGTTGTTCGGCCTCTTTCAGGTTTACGGTGAATGGCTTTTCCACGATTACTTTCTTGCCAGCCTCCAGGGCCGCTTTGGTATATTCAAAATGAGTATGGGTGGGGGTATTGACAATGACCAGTTCGAGGGTATCATCCTTCAGCATGTCCTCAAATGAACGGTAAAGTTTGGCAGACGGGTACCGGGCCCGCGATTCCTCCCGGTTTCTTTCTACAATAGCCGCTAATTTATAACCGGGATGAACATCAATAAAGGGGGCATGAAACAATTTTCCACTCATTCCGTAAGAGGCGATACCGGTGGAGATGGGGGACATGGGGGGGGATTTTGGTGAGGTGAATTAGTGAATAGTGAATGGTGAAACTATAAACTTACCCCTTACAACCCAAAACTTTTTCCACTATTCACCACTCTCTGCTCACGACCGCTCCTGGGCCCGCAACCACCTTTCGGGAATTTCATTACTGCTGGCCATCAGGTAATCTTTGTAGCTGCAGGCGATAAATTGTTTATTGGGTAATTGCATCCACCAGCGCCCGGTTTTTTTGCTTTGCAAAAAAATCGTTTCCACTTCGGCAAATGCCATGTGGTATTCGTTAAATGAGTCCTTTTCATCCAACCTGGCTTCCCGGCGGCCGCGGCTGCGGCCATCCATCAGGTACCAGATCATTTGCGCGATCTGTTTGGCGGTAAGGTCGTGCTGGTCTTTTTCAGGATCATAACCATAAATGCCTACGCTGTTAACCTGTGGGCTCATACCGGCGTAGCGCATCAGGGTACAGGCATCTTCGCCATTGAATCCATTGGGTGAGTCGGTATTGGCAGGGGCAAAGGCATGGGCTATGGCGGAAATATCAAAGCTAAAGAGCTGGGAATTGCGCAAAACGGGTTCCATTTCTTCAATACTCTCTTTTACATGCCCTACGCGGTAGCAATCAAAACGCAGTTTGTCCATGGTCTCCAGCACCCGCGGGTGGATATAGTAACTCTGAAAACCGATATGGTTATAATGCCGGATAAAATTGGGTTCACCAGTCAGCATTTCCATCAGGAAATTATCACAGCGGAAATCAGACTCCAGGTTCAGGTCGATCAGGGCATCCACACAGGTGGCTTCCACAATCTTCTTATTATGCCCGTAGGCATGGTATTGCGCCAGGGTGAGGTCATGTGATCCTCCGAGAATGATAACCGTTTTCCCTTCGGTAATAAGCTCATTGATCACCGTCTTAAGGGCGGCATAGGTATCATTCAGGCTGGCTCCCTTTTTCAGGTTGCCAATATCGGCCAAACGCAGATCGGTATGCCAGAGGTATTGGGCATAAAACTGGCGCCGGATGCTATCGGGCGCTGAGCTATAGGCCATGTGCATCCCGTTTCCGCGCTGCTCCCCGCAACCGACCAAAATGATATCGGCATCGTCAAGATCCGGGAATTCTTCTTCAAATACCTGTATCAGCCCACCTATCTGCCCATCCTTATACCCCATGTCATAGGATAACTCAAATCGGTTGATCGGAAGGAGAAAGTCGGTGAGATGGAGGAAGTCTGGCATAATCACAAATATAAACCAGGATTAATTTGCCTAGTTACTTAGGCAAAAAAAGCCTCCTAAAACAATCCTGGTTTATATTTGCGTATATGAACCAGCTTCTCGAACAGATAGCCAATTACAAAGCTGAAGTGGCCGCCTTTTCCACCACCGATCCAAAGATTTTGGAAGAATTCCGGATCAAATGGCTGGGAACAAAGGGCATTGTAAAAGCTACCATGGGGGAAATGAAACAGGTACCTGTGGAGCAGAAAAAGGAATTTGGCCAGGTGTTAAATGATTTCAAGGTTTTTGTCGAAGGCCGGTTTGAGGAATTGAAAAATTCCCTGAATGGTGAAGCCGCTCACTCGGGCCCCCTGGTGGATATGAGTCTGCCGGGCGATCCCATTCCCGTTGGCACCCGTCACCCCATCAGCCTCGTGCGCAACCGGATCCTCTCCATTTTTCAGCGACTGGGTTTCTCCGTGGCTACTGGTCCTGAGATCGAAGATGACTGGCACAATTTTACCGCCCTTAACCTCCCTGAGCACCACCCTGCCAGGGATATGCAGGATACATTCTATGTTTTGCAAAACCCCGACTGGCTGCTGCGAACCCATACCAGCAATGTGCAGATCAGGGAAATGGAAAAAGGCAAACTCCCCATCCGCATCATCTGCCCGGGAAGGGTTTACCGCAATGAAACAGTAAGCGCCAGAGCGCACTGCTTCTTTCACCAGGTGGAGGGATTGTATATTGATGAGAATGTCAGTTTTGCCGACCTCAAGCAAACACTATATTTCTTTGTAAGAGAAATGTATGGCAAAGATGTAAAGGTCCGCTTCCGCCCCTCCTATTTCCCCTTTACCGAACCCAGCGCCGAAATGGACGTAAGCTGTTTTATTTGCAACAGCAAAGGTTGCCGGGTATGTAAGCATACCGGCTGGGTGGAAATTCTGGGTTGCGGCATGGTCCACCCCAATGTGCTTGAAAACTGTGGCATCGATAGCAACAAATACACAGGTTTTGCCTTTGGCATGGGCATCGAAAGACCCACCATGCTGCTGTATGGGGTAAACGACCTGCGTTTGTTCAGTGAAAACGACCTGCGTTTCCTCAAACAATTTACCAGCGCTACATGACGGGATCAATCTGTGTATGCGGAGCCGGCACCATGGGCAGCGGGATCGCCCAGCATTTTGCCCAGCATGGCCATTCCGTCATACTCTATGACCTCGACAAAACCTATCTTGATAAGGCCCGCAAGGCCATAGAAGCCGATCTTCAAAAAGGTATTGAAAAAGGAAAACTGCAACCGGCTGATAAGGAAAAAACGCTAAGCCGGTTAAGATTCACCCATTCTCCTGAGGATTGTCGGGCTGACCTGATCATTGAAGCCATTATTGAGAAACTGGATGTTAAAATCAGCTTGTTTCAACAATTGGCCGCGCTTAACCCCCCTGATACTATTTTAGCCAGTAATACATCTTCCCTTTCTATCCGGCAGATCGCCCAGGCATTGCCCGGACCCGGCAGGGTGGTAGGGCTCCACTTTTTCAATCCGGCTACCCTGATGAAACTGGTGGAGGTTGTGGTAACAGAGGCCAATCCACCTGAACTGGTTGAAGAGCTTCGTAAACTGTGTGTGGATACCGGAAAGATACCCGTAGTTTGCACCGATTCACCCGGGTTTATTGTTAACCGGGTTGCCCGGCCCTATTACATTGAATCACTCCGCCTGGCGGAAGAAGGCCAAACTGACCTGGCAACCATTGATAAATTGATGGAGAACGCCGGATTTCGGATGGGACCATTCCGGCTGATGGACCTCATTGGCAATGATATCAATTATGCCGTGAGTTGCTCGGTATATGAACAATTGGGAAAACCTGAGCGACTCAGGCCATCCCCCATTCAACAAAAAAAAGTGGAAACCGGTGAACTGGGTAAGAAAACCGGAAAAGGATATTACGACTGGTCAAACTAAATAACCAATCATTTCATGAAGATCACCCTGACAGGCGCAACCGGATTTTTAGGGGCCTATATAGCCCGGGAATTGGTGAGCCGTGGGCACTCGGTTCGGGCGCTTCGAAGACCGGGTGGTGAAACTCCCTTTTTCATCGATCCTGCTGTTTGGGAAAAGGTTGAATGGGCAGACGGTGATATCCTAAACATCCCCTTACTGGAAGAAGCCATGAAAGGTGCCGACGCGGTGGTGCATGCTGCCGCGATGGTATCTTTTGGCAAAGGCGATAAAGAGGCATTATACCAGGTAAACCGCGATGGCACGGCCAATGTGGTGAACCTCGCCCTGGAAATGGGCATCCCCCGACTGGTACATATTAGTTCAGTGGCCGCATTGGGCAGAACCGCGCATGGCGACAAAGTAGATGAAGAAAAAAAATGGGTGGAAAGTTCCCTGAATACCCACTATGCCCGTAGCAAACAACAGGCAGAAATGGAAGTATGGCGTGGAATAGGGGAAGGTTTGTCTGCGGTTATTGTCAACCCAAGCACCATCCTTGGTTATGGTGACTGGAAAAAAAGCAGTTGCGCCATCTTTAAAAAAATTCATGACGGCTTTCCCTGGTTCACCGATGGCATCAATGGTTTTGTGGATGTGGAAGATGTGGCACGTGCTACAGTATTGCTCCTCGAATCGGATATCACCGAACAGCGGTTTATCCTGAATGGTGAAAACTGGCCCTTTAAAAAACTATTTGAAACCATGGCTAAAGGGTTTGACATCAAGCCCCCTACCAGGTTGGCTACCCCATTTTTAAGCGCACTGGCCTGGCGAATAGAAAAAATACGCTGTCTGTTTAACGGAGAAAAACCTGTGCTGACACGGGAAAGTGCAAGGATCGCCCAGACCAGGACTTATTTTCAAAATGAAAAAATTCTTCAGGCACTGCCTGGTTTTCAATTCACTCCACTGGAAGAATCGGTTCTGAAAGCCTGTGTTAAATACAGGCACCATTATTGATTATTTATTCTAAATTATTGACCTTTATGGCCAGGGGCTTCTCATGGCCTCAACATCAATAATTAATAATACTCCCATGAAAGCCGCCTCCCTCACTGTTTTACTAACCTTTTTTGCCAGTGCGCTGCTTGCGCAGAATGGATTTATCGTATCTGGTAAAGTACTTGATTCCGCCTCCCAGCAACCTTTGTTTGGCGCCTCGGTGTTTTGCCAGAATACCACCCAGGGTACTTCTACCGGACTGGAAGGTGGGTTTAGTTTGCGTTTGCGCCCGGGGGGTTATGACCTTGTAGTCACCTTTACCGGATACCAATCACAAACCATCCGTGTCACCGACAGCGATCCTGTAAGCACCCTTATCATCAACCTGGTAAAAGTGGAAAAAAGCATGGAAGAAGTGGTGATCCGCAGTTCCAACGAAGTGCTTGATGGTTGGGAAAAATATGGGAGTTTCTTTACCGACCTGTTTATAGGCAGCACACCATTTGCCCGGCAATGCACGCTACAAAACCACCAGGCCCTGAAATTCCTTTATTACAAACGCTCGGATAAATTAAAGATACTTGCCGAAGAACCCCTGATCGTCGTTAACAATGCGCTGGGGTATATTCTCCGGTATCAGCTTGATTCCTTTGTTTACCGGTATCCCGATAGCCAATACAGTTACCGCGGGTATTGCTTTTTTGAAGAAATGCAGGGGACCCGTGCCGAAATGAAGGAATGGCATAAAAACAGGAAACAGGCGTATTATGGCAGCCGGCTCCATTTTATGCATGCTTATTATGACCGCAACCTGCAGGAAGAAGGCTTTTTGGTCGGTTTGCTCAATGAAAAAGATGAAACCAAATTTGATCAGATACGCCAGCCCTATAACCCCGAATACTATACACGGATAGATAGCACCGCGGAAGTGGATATTAACTTCCCCCGCCGTATAAGCATCACCTTTACAAAGAAGGTCCCGGAAAATGATTACCTCGATAAATTCAAGCTCCCCCGCAGCCTGGGGGTGCAGATCTCTTACGCCGATCTAAGGGATTATATCACCATCACCGAAAACGGGTATTACTATAACCAGGGAGACTGGATCAATTTTGGGTATTGGAGTTGGAAGAATATCGGGGATATGCTTCCGTACGATTATATACCCGATTAGGAACCCTTACTTATTCCATGATTTTTTTCCAGAGTTCGGGTATTCTTTTTACCCAAACCAATTCTTTCATTTTTTCTCGGGCATCCGCGGCTGGTGTACCAAAATAACTTTTTCCTCCCTCCAGGTCACCTGGCACACCACTTTGCGCCATCAATACAGCGCCCTTACCAATTCTAAGGGTTTTACTTACCCCAACCTGTCCCCAAAGGATAACCTCATCTTCAATGGTGGTAGCGCCGGCAATACCAACCTGCGCGGCAAAAAGGCAATTGCGCCCAATAACCGTATCGTGCCCGATATGCACCATATTATCCATCTTGGTACCCTTTCCAATAACGGTATCCCCACTTACTCCGCGATCAATGGTGCACCCGGCACCGATCTCCACGCCATCTTCGATCACCACCCGGCCACAGCTTTTCATGCGACGGTAATGGATCTCACGATCGGTCTTTTTATTATAGTAAAACGCATCGCTGCCAATGACGGTGCCCGATTGAATGACCACATCATCCCCAATGATACAATGGTCCATGATGGTAACATTGGGATGGATCACCACCCGGTTGCCAATGGTCACATGATCGCCAACATAGGCATTGGGCATGATCACCGTGTCTTTCCCAATAGTGGAATGAAGGCCAACAGGAACCATGGATGGGTTAAACGGACGGAAATGCTCCACCAGTTTCATATAAGCATCAAAAGGCTGATCAGTTACCAGCAATGCTTTGCCTGGCGGACATTCAACCGCTTTATTGATGATGATATAGGTAGCGGCCGATTGCAAACATTTCTCATAGTACTTTGGGTGATCCACAAATACCAGGTCACCCTTCTCCACCTTATGGATTTCATTTATTCCGGTGGCTAATCCGGCCGAATCCCCAATGATATCGGCTCCAATGAACGATGCGATCCACTCGAGGGAAACAGGTTGATCAAACTTCATGAAATTGCATTTTCGCAAAGGTAAACATTGCTGAATCGCATCCATTTTTATCCTTGAAACGCATTCATTCCAACGAAAAAAACCTTACTCTTTTCCACAACGGTTTTTAAAATGTGAATAAAATATTTTGGAAATTTTTTCTTGTTAGTGAAAATTCTTATTAATATTGTGTCGGGAAATTAATTTTCCCGGTACTTACTAACCCATCCACATATTAATCTCCCCCGTTTTCGGGGGAGATTTTTTTTATACCTCTTTGCTCCCAGTCAAAAACTTATTGATAAGACAGCCTCATTAAATACCTTTACCTGAATACTTCGCCTATGTTACGTTCCATGACGGGTTTTGGAAGAGTGGAAAGATCCATTGGGGATAAGACCTTCCTGATAGATATCAAGTCGCTCAACGGGAAACAATTTGAATTGCAGTTAAAGCTCCCTGCCTTTCTTCGTCCGTTTGAATTTGACCTTCGCCGTATCCTTTCCGAGCAACTGAACCGTGGTACGATTGACTGTACCATCAGCCTGAAAGAAACCGGGAATGCCAAGCCTGTCAGCATCAATGTAGAACTGGCCAAAGCCTATTATAAGCCGCTGGCCGATCTGTCTGACGACCTGGGTCTGGATCCTTCAAATATCCTGAGTACCTTGATCAAGCTCCCCGAAGTGATAACCCCTACCGGCGATACACTCACAGATGAAGAGTGGAAGGCTTTTGAAGGGGTTGTTCGTGCCGCCATTGACGACCTGAACCTCCACCGCAGCGAGGAAGGAAAGGTTTTGGAAAGGGACCTGCTATTGCGGATCGAGAATATCCGTATTCAGCAGGATGAGGTCATTAAACTGGAACCCTTGCGTCAGCAACGCATCCGCGAAGGGCTGGAGAAATTACTGGATGAAAAAGTAGGGAAGGATAATTTTGATAAAAACCGCCTGGAACAGGAACTGATCTACTATATCGAGAAAATCGATGTCAGTGAAGAACAGGTCAGGCTCCGCAACCATTTGGATTATTTTGTATCCATCCTTCAGGAGCCCGGCGATTCCGGCAAAGGCAAAAAACTGTCCTTTGTATTACAGGAAATAGGCCGGGAGATCAATACCACCGGGGCCAAAGCCTACGATTCCGCCATTCAGAAATGCGTCGTACTGATGAAAGATGAACTGGAAAAGGCTAAGGAGCAGGTGCTGAATGTGCTTTGATCCGGCTTTTTTGGGGTTTAGTTTATTAGTTCTAAGTTTGGTATAGTAAGATTATTGAAAAGAAATGTCTGTACGTTTTTTTATAGTTATCCTGTGTCTTGGCCTGGTTCCCGCCTGTGGAAAGGTTGACCTCTTTGAAAAGCATGTCAGTATCCCCGGGCATGCCTGGGCAGGTGAATTCAAGCCGGGTTTTGATTTTGAGATCACGGATTCAAATGCCAATTACCAGTTGTTCTTCCTGATACGACACACCAACAAGTACAATTACAATAATATCTGGATCAACCTGTATTCCCATGTCCCTGGCGACAGCATCCGTAAGGTTCCTTTCGAGATCACCCTGGCAACGGATAAAAACGGATGGCTGGGTACCGGTCTTGACGATATTTACGAACACCGCCATCCGCTCACCAGCTATGTGCGGCTAAAGCCCGGCAAATACCATTTTGAACTGGAACAAATCATGCGTGAAGACCCCCTGCAACAGGTATTGAGCGTAGGACTTCGTCTTGAAAAAACAAAATGATCCTGGCATGCAAACCGGGAAAGGAAGAATACATCGGATCACCCTGCTTTACGGCTTTGTATTATTCTACATTGTTGCCGCCCTGGTATGGTGGTATATTTCCCTGGAAAAACAAAACCGCAGCATGGCCGAACTCCGGGAGAAAAACCTGGAATCACAAAAAACCCTTTTACCACCCGAACGATACGAAAAGGCCCGTGTAGCCATTCATGATTCCCGGAAAAGAAACACTGCAAAATACCTGGCCGAAGGGATCGCCTTTCTCTCCCTGGCCCTTACCGGCGCCCTCTTTGTAGCCCGCTCGGTCCGCAAGCAATTCCGCGTACAGCAACAGCAGCAGAATTTCATGATGGCGGTTACCCACGAACTGAAAACCCCCATATCCGTAGCCAGGCTCAACCTGGAAACCCTTCAGAAACACCAACTGGACCCCGATAAACAGAAAAAACTAATCGCCAAAACCCTCCAGGAAACTGCCCGGCTAAATTTCCTTACCTCCAATATCCTCGTGTCGGCCCAACTGGAAGGGGGATATGCTTCCAACCGGGAAGAACTCAACCTGACCGACCTGGTTCGCGATTGTGTGCAGGATTTCAGGAACCGTTTCCCCGATCGCGAGATCGATTCCTCCCTGGAACCGGATACCGAGGTCAAAGCCGATGCCCTCCTCATTCAACTGCTGGTTAATAACCTGCTGGAAAATGCCATCAAGTATTCTCCCCGCAATAAACTGATCCGGGTAAGCCTGAAAAAAGAGCCCGGGGAAATGGTATTGCTGGAAGTAATGGATGAAGGAGATGGGATACCGGCAGAGGAAAAGACCCGGATCTTTGACAAATTTTACCGGGTGGGAAACGAATCTACCCGCAAAACCCCCGGCACAGGGCTGGGCCTCTACCTATGCAAAAAGATTGCAGACGCCCATAATGCGGACATTTCAGTGACAAACCATTTGCCATCGGGGAGTAATTTTGCCGTTAGTTTTTATCACCGATCATGAGTACATCCAAAGCATCCATATTATTGGTGGAAGATGAGGAAAACCTGCACGAAGCACTAAAGCTCAACCTGGAGCTGGAAGGCTATGAAGTTTCCTCGGCCTTTGATGGCGCTGAAGCCCTGAAAGCCGTTCATTCCGAGTATTTTGATCTGATCATTCTTGATGTCATGCTCCCGGAAATGGATGGCATCCATGTAACTGAAACCATACGGGTAAAAAACAACGAAACCCCCATCCTGATACTGAGCGCCAAGAATACCAGTGCCGACCGGGTATTGGGTTTGAAAAAAGGGGCAGATGATTACCTCACCAAACCCTTTAACCTCGAAGAGTTGATACTCCGGGTACAGAAACTAATAGAAAAGAATAAAAAACTCCAGGATAAGGACAGCATCGGGGATACTTACCAGTTTGGGGCCAATGTTGTAGATTTTAAAGCCCAGGAAGCCCGCACCAAAACAGGACAAAAAATTCAACTAAGCAAGAAAGAAGCCATGTTGCTCAAATTGCTTTTTGAAAATAAAAATGAAGTGGTGACCAGGGAAAAGATCCTTCAACTGGTTTGGGGATACAATGTTTACCCCACAACCCGCACCATCGATAATTTCATCCTTAATTTCCGGAAATACTTTGAAGACGACTCCCGCAATCCCCGATACTTTCATTCTGTTCGGGGAGTAGGATATAAATACACAGAATAGTATTATTTCTTGCTGCGTACGCTGCGAGAAACAAAACTACAAGTCCCCCAGCTGCGGCCGCAGCACAATATCTTCCACGCATGCCCCCGGTGACAATTGGGATGCCGCATAAATCATTTTCGCCACATCGGTTGCTTCCATGATCCGGTGCCCGCTGTTATCAAAATCTCCCCAGGAATCTGTAAACACTGCCCCTGGAAAAACGGTAGTGACCTTTACATTAAAAGGTTTTAACTCCTCTCTCAGATTCTTGGAAAACCCATGCAGGGCATATTTGCTGATGCTGTAGGAGCCGCCGTTGGAATAGGCTTTTAAGGCCGCTATTGAGCAAATATTAAAAATATGACCGCTTTTCTTCCGGATTAGATCGGGTGCCAGTACCCGGGTAAGGTGGTAGGCGGAATAAAGATTGACGGATAGCATTTTTTCCAACACCCCGTCTTCTTCGTTATAGATACTTCCCGGAATAAACTGTCCGGCATTATTGATCAGCACATCAATAGGATACCCATTATCCAGGATCCAGCGGCCAAATCCCTGGGCTTCCTCTTTCACCGACAGGTCCCGCGCCTTGGCTTTGACCTTGATACCTGGATATTTCGCGATCAGCGATTCCATGGTCTCTTTAAGCGCCTTTTCATCACGACCGCAGAGAAACAGATTATGACCGTGGGAAGCAAACTCCTCAGCTATAGCCCGGCCAATGCCTCGCGAAGCTCCAGTGATAACGACATTCATAGTGTTAAGTTGTACAGGGGGTGCCCGGCAAAGGTAACATTCCCGGGGCTGAAAACCGTTGCCTCATTCATTCGCGCCGTTACCTAAAGGCTTTTGTTCTCCGCTTTTGGGAAGCCTAACTATGCAGTACCAAATCATTTCAACCATTCTGTATGAAAGCGCTAACCATTTTACTCCCAATCCTCCTCTTGACAGCCTGTACCAAGAAGGACAGTGATGACAACAACAACAATAACAACAACGGAAGCCCGCAAGGGATCTCCCTGGTGGCTGGTACCCTGTCGCATATCCCGGTGATTGATATTAGCACCACCCAGTACCGCTATCTGCAGTCAGTTGGCGGCGTGGCTGTTTATCGTTCCCTGACCTCAAAACCGTATGACTTTACCCAACTGGCCCAGGATAAAGATTGTAAATGGAAGCTGGAATATGCCGGTACCATTGTTTACTCCGTAGGCACCGGCCCCTCCACGCTTGATGGACAGGTCGTAGCCTTTAGAAACATGAAAAAACAATCTGAATGGTGGGGTGTGGGAACAACCGCAGATACTTATGGCAATCAACAATATTATCTGTCCATTATGGACTATATGACCAAACCCAACCCAATGCCTGATCAGATAAAATTCAAATTGCATTATGTAGGGGTACAGAACGGGGTGGATGCCTATTTTATCGAAAGTGTATTATACCCCGGGTATTACCTCTGCAATGAAGGGCATACCCTAACCGCTAATGGGGTTGTCCTTAAAAACACAGCAGGTTCAAAAGCAATCATAGAATTTCATTAGTTCACCGGGTAGCATTTCCGTCCTTTAATCCGTATCATCCATATAAAAAAAGCCGGGCGATCTTACGTCCCGGCTTTTTCCCAAATGGATTATCTTGATATTCCAAAGACAGGGCTTTGAAACGGTTCGCGATTCGTCATATTATCCCTTATCTGGCCTGCCTGGCGTCCCTGGTTACAGGGGCACAGGAATACTCATTCCAACTCTTTACCCCTGCCGCCGGTCTCCCCACCGCCGAAATCACCGCCATCGGAAAAGACAGTCAAGGTTTTCTATGGGCCGGCACCCCTATCGGTATCAGCCGTTATGATGGATATACGTTTACCCATTTCAGCTATTCGCAAGACAAGCAGCCTGTCGGTCACGTTAATGTGATTCGCCTGGCCGCTGATGGGGTGCTCTGGATTGGAACGGCTTCTGGGCTTTTTCGCCTGGAAAATAATACCCTCAAGCGGGTTACTGGCGCTGCCGCAGCCGATCAGTCTGTATATGATATTCAGTTTGGCCCCGACAAGGAACTTTTACTGGCTACCAAAAAAGGACCCGCCATAATCCCCGCTTCCCAAACCCAGATGCAGGAACTCGAACTCGATGATTTTGTGCTGCTCTCCTGGAAAAAACGTTCCGGTGAAACCGATTCGAAAAAAGTGATCCGCTTTTCAAGGGCCCCGGATGGCACACTCTATACCGCACAGCAAAAGGCCATATTCCGTCTGACAGCCGATAAAGCTGAACTGGTTTACCTGGATGAAAAAGGAACAGAAAATATCCTCCACCTTTTTCCAGTCAATCAGCATACCGTTCTTTTTGACGCCTCCCGCACGGAACTAAACCGGATTGAAAACGGTAAAAGAACCAGTTACAATTTTGAATCACTCACCCAGGCAAAATCAGTTTCCAATCCTTCCTCCCTGCTCTGGTATATCGGCACCCGGGGAATATTTGGATTGGATACGGTTTCCATGCGTGCACCGGTATTCATCAATACCATGGACCAGGGTATTTTCTGGCCCACCGACCTGCTGATAGATGGACCCGTTTTCTGGGTTTCTTCCCATGAAGGCCTGCTCCGTATCAAACCTTCCATATTCAAGTCATACCATGACCCATCAAGTGGCGGCAGACCGGAAGTCTATTCCTTTTTCAAGCCCAACGAACAAACCCTGCTTGCCGGGTCAAACCGGGGAAAAATCGTACAGATACAAAAAGGGGTTCTTTCCCCAAGCGCAATCCTGCCAACACCATTGGTCAGTTATGCTGAAATCCGGTGTATGTGGTTGGATAAAAATGGTGGGCTTTGGGCCGGTACCGGTTACCAGGGTTTGGTAAGGTATAAAAATGGCCGGACAGAGACATTTACTACCAGCGAGGGACTTCACAACAACTCGATTCAATTCCTGCTACCCGCCTCCAATAACAGGCTTTTTGCCATCGGCGATCATGGCATAACCGAAATAACGGGTTCAGAAGAAAAAGGATTTTCATTCAAAGGATATTCCTTTCCCTCGGCAATCAGTTTATACAGTCATTGCTATGCAGGAGTTGAAACCCCCAAAGGGAATATTCTTTTTGGCGGGGAAGAAGGGTTATGGCTGCTAAAAGATAATAAGATCACTCCCTATCCCTTTTTGGGGAAAAGGCTTCCCCTCACCGATATCATCCGGGATGAAAATGGTCATCTGTACCTGGCTACAACAGGAGAGGGAATTCTTGAATGCCGATTTGGAAAAAACGATTCTCTTATTCTTGTCAGGAAATTTTCTACAGAACAGGGGTTACCTGGTCGCAACTATCTTTGTTTGCTGCTGGATAAAAAAGGATTTCTTTGGGCAGGTCATTCCAATGGATTAAGCCGTATCGATATTCGTCAGCCAATTGGTACATCCCCGGTATTAAACTTTAACCAGTCCGATGGATTTGTGCCACCCGGATACTATTCCATGACCCTGGTGGAAAAAGGCGACAGCATTTGGGCGGGTACCTCATCCGGGCTGGTTTCCTTTTCACCGGCAAAGATCCCCGACAAATTTCCTCCACCTAAAGTTTATATAACAACAATCATCAACAACAAACTGGGACCTGAATCCACTCTTTTCCAGGCAGATGATACCCGGAACAACATTTTTTCTTTTGATGACAACTCGCTGGAATTCCAATTCACCGCCCTTGATGCGGATGACCAGGAAAATATCCGTTACTACTATCGCCTGGAGGGATTGGATACAGCCTGGACCGATGCCGGGACCCGAAGAACCGCTTCGTACCAGGAGCTAAAGCCAGGTTCTTATGTTTTCCATGTAAAAGCCATCAACAGCAAGGGGAGTTGGAGTTTAAATGAACCCATTTTCCGGTTTATCATCCGCCCCCCATTCTGGCAACGAGGCTGGTTCCTGGCTACTGTGGTTGTCTTACTCGCCGGGTTCTTCATTCTCTTTATAAAAATCAGGGAACGAAATATCCGGGAGAAGGAAGCCCGCAAAACAGAAATTGAAAAGCTGCGTTCCTCCGGACTACAGTACCAGTTGGAGATCGAGCAGGTTGTCAACTTCTTTGCGCATTCGATTCAGGATAAAGAAACAGTGGAAGAACTTTTATGGGATGTAGCCAGAAACTGTATCTCGAGACTAGGTTTGGAGGATTGTGTGATCTATCTGCTGGACCGGGAGCGTAATGTTCTTGTCCAAAAAGCGGCCTGGGGCCCAAAAACCACCGAGGAAAACAAGATCCTGGATCCCTTGGAAATCCAGGTTGGCCGGGGTATTGTGGGCCATGTGGCCCGTACGGGAAAAGCGGAGATCATATCGGATACATCCAGCGACCCCCGCTATATTGCGGATGATGCCCGGCGTCTTTCAGAGATCGCCGTTCCGTTGATAGGGAATAACCAGGTGATTGGTGTTATCGACAGCGAACACCCGCAACGTGATTTCTATACCAAGCGGCATTTGCAAATACTTACCACGATCGCCTCCCTATGCGGCGACCGGATAGAGAAAATAAAAGCGGAAAAAGAGGCGCGGCGCAAGGAAAATGAAGTGCTTCAACTCACCAGTGACCTGGCTGCCTCCCAATTAACGGCGCTTCGTGCGCAAATGAACCCGCATTTTATTTTCAATGCCCTCAATTCCGTACAGCAATTCATTCTGCAAGGAAATGCCTATGAGGCTAACCGCTACCTGTCCAGGTTTTCAAAACTCCAACGCGAAATCCTGAACAATAGCGACCAGCATTTTATTAGCCTTGAAAAAGAAAGGGAGATGCTGGAAATATACCTGGAACTCGAACAACTTCGTTTTGATGAAAACTTCAGCTTCTCCATCCGTATCGACGATAATATCGACCCCGATGACATGAAGATTCCCCCCATGATCGTTCAGCCCTTTGTGGAGAATGCCATCTGGCATGGTTTGATGCCCAAAGAGGGAGAAAAACATGTGGATATTCATTTTTCGCTGGTCAATGACCAGGAACTCCGTTGCCAGATTTCAGACAATGGAATTGGGCGCGAAGCGTCCTCAAAACTCAGGTCCACCGGCAAGGAACATCGCTCAAGGGGGCTTGCCCTTGTTTATGAAAGACTGGATATTCTGCAACAACAATTTAAACACCCGTTTGAGGTCAATATCCTTGACCGGCTC